>JACCSN010000952.1 GCA_013812985.1 Hyphomicrobiales bacterium
TCGCGACTTCGTCGGTGTCGATGAAGCTGCGCAGCGCCAGCGACAGTGTTCCCGACGATTCCGCGGCGGTGACCGTCTCGACCTGAACCGGATCGAGCTCCAGCGTGGCGGTCTTGCCCAGAGCGAGAAGTTTCAAAGCAGCTGGGCATTAACCTGACTGCTGGTTTTGGTGACGGCGATGGGTTCGGGTTCAATACGGGCACGAACGTTGGCGGCGGCGGGCTAAGCCCAATACCCTTCAACGGCGGTGGATTTGCGATTGGTTACCTCAGTGGCAGCAACTTCATCGCGGCAAATCTGGAAGCCCTCGAAGAAACCAACATGATACGGACGCTTGCAGAACCGACCCTTACAGCGGTTTCGGGCGAGACGGCTGAATTTCTGGCGGGTGGAGAGTTTGGCTACCGAGTGTTCTCGGAAGACGAGGGGGACGACGGCGATGCTTCTTTACGCACGACGGTTTCATTCAGGGAATTCGGCGTAAAATTGGCATTCACGCCCGTCGTTCTGTCCGCCGGCCGGATCAGCATAAAAGTGAGGACCTCAGTGAGCGAGATATCCGGCGCCATTGACGGTATCCCAACGCTGGACACCAACAGGGCCGAAACGACCGTGGAGCTTCCTTCTGGCGGCGCATTCGTCATCGGGGGCATGATCCAAGAATCGACTCGGCGGAACGTCACCGGATTTCCCGGCCTGCAGCACTTGCCGATCTTGGGCGCTCTGTTCTCTTCGAAGGATTTCCTGCAGGAGGAAACGGAACTAGTAATAATAGTCACGCCGTATTTGGTAAAGCCGGTCGCGCCGAAGGACCTGGGGCGCCCGGACGAGAATCTCGTCATGTCGAGCGACGCGGAGACATATTTTCTGAACCGGCTGAGCAAGGTCTACGGCAAGGCTGCCGAGGCACCCGCCGGCACGAGTGCCGGCCAGGTCGGCTTCACCTTCGATTGAACCCCGTGGGGATCGCAAAACATGTCGACCATGACACCTGACCGGCGCCAGCGCTTCTGTAGGGCAGCCTTGACCGGCGCCACATTGGCGATGCTCGCCGGCGCTTCCGCGGGCTGCTCGACGACCGGAACCTCGGACGTGGACCTGCCCGCTCACGACCCCCGGCTTCGCCATCCGATCATGATCTCGAACGAGCCGGAGACTTTGGAAATCCCGGTTGGCATGCGAGGCCCAGCTCTATCCCCGACCATCGAAAGGGCGATCCGCGGTTACGTCGCCGGCTATGCCGAGCACGGGACGGGCGCGATCACCATCCAGGTTCCTGCCGCCTCGGCGAACGAGGTTGCCGCCGGGCAGACCGGCCAAGCCGTGCATTATGCCCTCGTCCGGGCCGGCGTGCCGCGCGGTCAAATCCAGGTGGCGCCATACTATGTCGGCGACCATGCAAAGGTCGCGGCCATGCGGCTGACCTATCTGCGCGTCAAGGCGGTGGCGCCCCAATGCGGCATCTGGCCGGAAACGCTGCCGAACCGTTTCGACAACGCCCAGTATCATAATTTCGGCTGCGCCGCTCAGCAGAACCTCGCGGCCATGGTGGCCAATCCCGCCGATTTTGTCGCGCCGGAGCCAATGGGGACGGCGAACGGGGCACGGCGCGCCAAGGTCATTATCGACTACGGCCAGGGTCTGGAAACGCGGTCCGAGACCGAGCTGCTTGACACCGATCTTGAGGTTTCGAACTGATGGCAAGCCTCGCCTACGACATCCCGCCTCAGTCGGAAGAGAAGCACTTCCGCCCGACCGATTCCCGCCCCGTCCCGCGCATCACCATCCAGGCGTTCTGCGACACGCCGGAGATCGCCGGCGTCATCGAGACCGCCGCGGGCGACCGGCGCATGGCGCGCGCGCATGTGAAGGTGCACACCGGCGGAATCGGAGCGGCGCGGGAATTCTACGGGACGGCGCCGACGCCCAACCTCATCCTGGTGGAAAGCCGGCTTCCCGTCGACGATCTGATCGCCTCCCTGGACAGCCTCGCCGATGTCTGCGACGCCGGAACCAAGGTCATGGCCATCGGCCATTCCAACGACGTGCGCCTCTATCGGGAGCTCCTGAAGCGCGGCGTCAGCGAATATCTGGTCGCGCCGGTGGACGTGATGGCGATCATCTCGGTGATCTCCGGGCTGTATCACGACGCCGGAACCGCCAAGCTCGGCCAGAGCTACGCCTTCATGGGCGCCAAGGGTGGCGTCGGCTCCTCCACCATCGCTCACAATTCGGCCTGGACCATGGCCCGCTTGTTCGGCTCCGATGTGATCCTCGCCGATGTCGATCTTGCCTTCGGCACCGCCGGGCTCGACTTCAACCTGGACCCGGCGCAGGGCATGGCGGAAGCCGTGTTCGGCGGCGATCGCCTGGACGAGGTCCTCCTGGATCGCCTGCTC
>JACCSN010000954.1 GCA_013812985.1 Hyphomicrobiales bacterium
GAAGACGCGTTTCAGTGTCGGCCGGCCGCGCAGATAGGCGTGGATCAGCGCGTTCCAGGTGTCGACCAGGTCCTTGGGCGCCTTGGCGTAGCCGTAGCCAGGCATGTCGACCAACGCGACCGGAGGCGGAGCGGTTTCGCCTGCGGCTTCGGGCGGGTCGGGGACGAAGAAGAACAGCGACTGCGTGCGGCCCGGCGTGTTGGAGGTGCGGGCGAGGTTCGACTGGCCGGTCAGCGCGTTGATCAGGCTGGATTTGCCGACATTGGAGCGGCCGGCGAAAGCCAGCTCCGGCGGCCCCTCAGGCGGCAGGGCGGCCATGTTGGGAGCTTCGGTGACGAAGCGCCAAGGGTGGCGGAAAAGGGCGAGGGCTTCGCTGGACGGATCGGGGGAACTCAAGCGATCAGCCAAACAGGTCGGAATGCGTTCCGGTCCGATGTAGCAGAACCTCGTTGTCGTCGACCTGGTAGATCAGCAGCCAGTCCGGCGCGATGTGGCATTCAAGATGGCCTGCCCAATCGCCAATAAGGATATGCGGACGCGTTGAAACCGGGGGACTACCTGTCAGTCGAATTTCCCTGACGATGCGGAGCATCTTTTCCAGCGAGAGCCCACGCCGCTCCAGCCGAGCCGAGTCCTTGCGGAAGCGGCTCGTGGCGTTGAGACGACGCAAACTCAGTCCTTCTCAGCGCGGATCGCTGCCAACAAAGCATCTTCGTCGTCGAAGCCCTCAGATTGCGAGAGATCCTCCGCGAGTGCCGCTTGGGTTTCGGCGTTCGGGATACGCACGACGAAGGGGAGGCCGCGCTGGAGCACGACCTGCCGGCAGAACACCGTGACCGCGTCGGACACGCTGATGCCAAGCTCGCCCAGCACGGCCTCCGTCTGCCGTTTCAACTCCGGCTCGACTCGCACGCGGATGAAATCGCTCTTCATTGAAAAACCTGTATCCCCTTCGGGATACGTAACGAGCGCAAGCGCGCTTTGCAAGCGGCCTCAGCCGCATTGGTCGGCCAGTTTCGGAGCCGGAATATCAGACCGGTGTAAAGTTCGTCGAGCTTCAACGACATCTCGAGCGCGGAGATGTCGATTACCGCATCAACACCGACAAGGTTGGCATGGCTCCAAGATTGATCGGGCGACGCGCGACCAAAGGATAGCCTGTGGCGCGTTCGGCTCGATCAGAAGGATATGTTCCATGCTGGCGATCTCTTTGTATTCCTCAAGTTTCTGAAACATCCTTCAGAACGAGCATTGCCGAGCCCTCCCCGGCAACATTGAACACACAACCTTATGGTGCGTCCAGCGCCGCCTGCGTCTACTCCGCCGGCGAATCCTTTGGCTTGGTCCGCGCGAACAGGCCCTTCATGTTGCCGAACAGCTCGATCGGCACGCCGTGCCGCCGCATGATGAGGCCCTGCTGGAGCACGGACAGCGTGTTGTTCCAGGCCCAGTAGATGACCAGCCCGGCGGGGAACGTCCCCAGCATGAAGGTGAAGACCACCGGCATCCAGTTGAAGATCATCGCCTGCGTCTTGTCGGGCGGCGTCGGGTTCATGCGCATCTGCACGAACATCGTTACGCCCATGATGATCGGCCAGATGCCGAGATGCAGCAACTGCGGCGGCGTCCAGGGGATCAGCCCGAACAGGTTGAAGACGGTGGTCGGATCGGCCGCCGAAAGGTCCTGGATCCAGCCGAAGAACGGCGCGTGCCGCATCTCGATGGTGACGAACAGCACCTTGTAGAGGGCGAAGAAGACCGGAATCTGGATGAGGATGGGCCAGCAGCCCGCGACCGGGTTCACCTTCTCCTTCTTGTAGAGCTCCATCATGCCCTGCTGCAGGGCCATGCGGTCGTCCTTGAAGCGCTCCTGCAGCTTGACCATTTCCGGCTGCAGCTTCTTCATCTTGCTCATCGAGGCGTAGGATTTGTTGGCGAGCGGGAAGAAGATCGCCTTGACGATGACGGTGACGGCCAGGATGGCCAGGCCGAAATTTCCGAGGAAGCGGTAGAGCCAATCGATCAGCAGGAAGACCGGCTTGGTGATGAAATAGAACCAGCCCCAGTCGATCATCAGCTCGAAGCGCGGGATGCCGAGATCCCTCTCATAGTCATCGATAACGCCGGTCT
>JACCSN010000958.1 GCA_013812985.1 Hyphomicrobiales bacterium
CTGGAGAGCTATCTCCTGACACCCTTGATCCAAAAGCGTGCGATCAACGTGCCGCCGGCCTTCCTCTTCGCCAGCCAGATCATCCTCGGTTTGCTTTTCGGGTTCTATGGACTCGCGCTCGCGACGCCGATCGCCGCCATCGGCCGCATCTTCATCCTCCGCTTCTACGTCGAGGACACGCTCGGAGACCCGCAGCCGGACGAAAAAGACGCGTGATTGGGCCTCCACTATTGCCGTTTTCGCTCCACAGTCCAGACAGGAACTACGCTGGTCGGGATACTCTCGCCGGTGCGCTTTCGGGCTCTGCCCTTGGCAGCCTCACGGCCCGCCCCTAGGCGGTTGAGCTAGTAAGCCCATCCCCGCTGCAGCCTGATCGTAGGCCGGGTGTCTCCAGGGGAATGCAGCAAAGGCGATCCACCATGGCCCACACCGGAGAATTTGCGCCGGATGAAGATCCCGACGAGCGCTGGGCGGTCCTCCACCAGCTCGAGGACTGGCTGCAGACGCCCATGGTGGTCCTGAGCTTCGTCTGGCTCCTCCTCGTGCTGGGCGAGTTCGTTTGGGGCGCCTCAGGCCTGCTCGAGACCTTCGGCATCCTGATCTGGATCATCTTTCTCGCCGAGTTCGGACTGCGCTTCGCGCTCGCGCCGGAAAAATCCGGGTTTCTTCGGGGTAACGTCGTCACGATCATCGCTCTCGCGGTACCCGCCTTCCGGCTTTTCAGGGCTTTTCGCGTCCTGCGGCTCGCGCGGGCCGCGCGCTCGTTGCGGCTCGTCAAGATCGTCGGCGCCGCGAACCGGGGCATGCGGGCCCTCGCGGCGAGCCTTGGACGGCGCGGTCTCGGCTACGTTCTCGCGGTCACGGTGGTGGTCGCGCTGCTGGGCGCGGCTGGCATGCTGGCCTTTGAAGCGGCTGCCGAGGTTGAGGGCGGGTTCACGTCCTATGCTGACGCGTTGTGGTGGACCGCTATGCTGCTCACCAGCATGGGCTCGGAGTTCTGGCCCAGGACGCCGGAGGGCCGCCTCCTTTGGTTGCTCCTCGCATTCTACGGCTTCGCGGTGTTCGGCTACATCACCGCGAGCTTCGCGAGTTTTTTCGTCGAGCGCGACGCCGGCTCCGAGACTACGGAGGTGGTCGGGGCAAGGGACCTGGCCGCCTTGCGCGAGGAAATCGCCGGCCTGCGACAAGAATTGCGTCGAGGCAGGTAAGGAACCTGCGCGAGCCACCTTTCCAGGCGGCGCCTGGGCCGCCAAACGGGCGGTCGCCAGCGTGGCGCAACGGCGACTCCTGGACCGGCCTCTGGCCCGTGCTGCTCGATGCACAAGCACGTGACGTGAAAGGAAGCCTTGTGCTCACGCTCGCAAAGGCGCTCACAAACCACTCCGTCCGAGAGATCGCCGAGGCGTTTGAATAGCGACCGCCGAGGCTGTCGGGCCTTCACTCGACTTTGAGCGGGCAGCGCCTTGGCGCCAAGGCGGGCCTGTCATGAGGAGTTCTCACCTGAACTCGCGCCAGTGGCCTGAAACCTTTGGATGTCGAAGCCGAGAGAGGCCTCGTCCTGGCTCTCGCGACGAATAGCGTCGCTGAGATCCGTGATGGCCTTGCTTGCCTCTGGTCGAGCCAACCGGCTCAGCGCACCCATGGCGCCGAGCAGCCGCGCGATCACATCCGCGTCTCTTGTTCCATAGCGGGCGATCGCCGCGAAGGCCGGGCAAGCCAGCTGTTCGAGTGAGTCGACCTCGGCCAGAATGCGCAGCCGGCGCCCCTCGTCGAAGCGCATCGCCGGCGGGATGGTTCGGTCGGCCAGCCGGCCGAGCGCCTCGCCGAGCCGGTCGATGCAGTAGAGCGCGGTGGTCGGGTCATTGATGCCGGGCGACAAAGCGCGCTGGGCGATCTCGACGATGCGCCGGATCGAGAACTCCAGGTCCTGATCGGGGGTGCGCTCCTGGCCGATGACGAGCGCGCCTCGCAGCTGATCTGCGGTTTCGTCCGAAACGCGGCCGGGCGGATACACGGCGAGAATCGCCTGACGCTCCGTCACGAACCGGCCTGGGTTGGCGTCGATGCGAACGAGAAGGTCATGTTCGGTGGCGAGCTTCAACAAAGCGTCCACGTCGATACGCTGGACATAGCCGCTCGCTGTGGCGCTGACCGGCCGCGCCTCGTGCTCGAAATCGCTCGGGATCGAACGCTCGG
>JACCSN010000959.1 GCA_013812985.1 Hyphomicrobiales bacterium
GCGCATGCGCGCGGTCGACATCGTCGAGGATGCGGGGTTCACGGCGGTCGAAGCTGTCAACGCAGACGACTCGAATCGCGCTCGGACATTTCTTTGCTGCTTTCCGACATCCAGATGCCCGGCAGCATGGACGGATTGAAGCTCGCCCACGCGGTGCATGACCGCTGGCCTTCCATCAAGATCATTCTGGTGTCAGGGCAGGTCAAAGTCTCCGATACGGACAAGCCAGCCGATAGCCGCTTCTTCGGCAAGCCGCTTGAGGTGAAGCAGATGGTTGCGGAACTTCAGGGCATGATGGGCGCGGGCACGCTCAAAATCATTCCTGAGGCCGCCATACCGCTCGCGGTTGAAGCGCTCGCCAGCACGAAGTCCACGAGCACGCCGGGTCGCTCCGCCGAGCAGGAGTTCCTGACCGCCGAGAATGACAGCCTTAAGCTGTTCCTGGAACAGGCAGGCATCGACGCCAAGGCCCTGCTGGCGCAGGCCGGCATCGACGCCAAGGAGCGTGAAGCCGCGGACAAGCTTCAGAAGCTCATTCTCGACGAATTGCATCATCGCATCAAGAACACGCTCGCGACCGTTAGCGCCATCGCGTCCCAGAGCCTGCGGACGGCGACCAGCATCGAGCACGGGCAGCAGGCAATCGAAGGCCGGCTGATCGCGCTCGGACGTGCTCACGATCTGCTGATGCAGGTCAGCTGGGCCAATGCGAGTCTTGTGGACACGGTTCGCGGGGCGACCGCGCCCTATGATGGCCAGGGCGCAGTAAGCTTTTCGATCGACGGACCCGATATCGGCATCACATCCGGCGCCGTCATCGCGCTGGCGATGACGTTCAACGAACTCTGCACCAACACCACGAAATTCGGCGCGCTGTCGGCGCCAGCCGGACGCGTCGACATTGCGTGGACGATCGATGACGAAGCCCAGCGGCTACGACTGACATGGACCGAAAAAGGCGGCCCGGCGGTCGAGCCGCCGACCAGGCGAAGCTTCGGCACCCGCTTGATCGGGTCGCTAGGACAGCAACTGAATGGCCAAGTTCAGCTCCACTATCAGCCGACCGGGTTCGTTTATACGCTCGATGCGCCGCTCAACTCGCTGTCGGTGAAGGCGTGACGCGCTCATTCCCCGCAAACGCCGCCTGAAAAACCTCCACCAAGCCGCGGCAAGCCGCATTGGAAGTTTCGCACGACGAGGGGATGTTTCTTCCGTGATCTCTCGCAGCTTCCGCCGTCAGCCTGTCACGGCGGTTCGCCGCTAACGCCGCCATCGTGCGCCGACAAACCCGCTAGACCTCCGGAGCGTTCGGATACGGCCAGCCGCATGACCGGCGCTCGCAGAGTTGCGCGAAACGGCCCAGATCAAACGATCAGGATGTCGCCGGCGTTCAAGGCCGCATGTCCGGCAAGGCGCGCGATCGCAACCGCGTCGCCCGCTCCGGTCCCATCGGGGTCCCAGCTCAGGATGCCGCCGCCTCGATCATAGAGGAACGTTCCCTCCGCTTCTGTCGCGACCGGGTCCGCGCCGGCGATGAAACCTTCTCCCGCTACGAGCTTGTCTGCGGCCGCAAGTCCGCCGCCGAAGCCGCTGGCGTCGATGCGGATTGTGTCATTCGCCGAATTGAAGCTGCTGATCCGGTCGAAGCCTTGATCGGCGCTCTCGAACACGAAACTGTCCTCGCCGGCGCCGCCGCGAAGACTATCCTTGCCGCCGCCGCCAAGGAGGAAGTCGTCGCCGGCTCTACCCAACAAGGTGTCGCTGCCCCGGCCGCCATGGAGGCGGTCCTGACCGCCAAGGCCGACCAGGCGATCGTGGCCCATGCCGCCGGACAGGGTGTTTCGCCCCGTATTCCCGGAGATCGTGTCGTCGCCCGAGCCGCCTTCCGCATTCTCGATCAACGAGCGTCGGTCGCCGTCATGGAGGAGCGCATTGGCGATGTTTCCCGCCGCCTGCTCGCTGCCGTCAAAATGAAGCTCGGCGAGCTGCGCGGATTTGGTCGTGCTCCAGGCGCCGGCCGCCAGGCTGATGCGGAGGTCGCTCGAATAGGCGGAGAAATCGTAGGAATCGACCCCGCCGCCGTCCCATATCGTCAGGAAGATCCGATTTGCGCTCGGCGCCCCCTCGCCCTTTCCGTCGATGAACATTTCACCGCTGGTCGGACTCCACCGGTACGAGGTGTTCGCGCCGTTGCTGTCGTAATTGGCGCCGTAGAGGGCCTGCAAGGCGGCGATATCGTACATCATCAGCGACTGGGCGAAGCCTGAGGGTTCGTTCGTATAGCCGCCGCCGCTCGTCGAAGCCCCGGTATAGGAGCGATAGCTCATCACGGTGTATTCGCCCGAATCGACACTCGTCGGCATCGCGCCGAACCGGCCGCTGGCCTCGTGCGGGTGCTTCAAGCCGAGGCCGTGCCCGATCTCGTGAATCAGGGCCACATAGGCGTATTCGCCCTTCAACGGCTGGTCGAAAATGCCGCGCGAATTGTTGAACCAGGCGTCGCCGCCTTCCGGCAGGCTTGTCGGGAGGTACGACCAGGCGGTGCTTGGCAGGTCCGATTCGGCGAAACGCAAATCCGCCTGACGGGACAGAGTTTCGCCGATCTCCGTGAAGCTCACATCGCAGACCGCGGAATAGCCGGCAAGCACGTCGCGGATCGCCGCTTTCTGGGCCGGGTTGAAAGCCTCGAAGCCGTATTGCGGCTCACCGTCGCCATAGCGGCTCCCATACGAAACGGCTGATTGGGGAAAGCTGAAAGTAAGGTCGCGCGTCGACCACTCGGCGCCCGACAGAAGGCCGTTCACGCGGGGATCCTCATTGGGGCGGGTTGCGGTTACGGCTGGCATCGTATCTCCGGTCCAAACGAGAGGCCCCTCCTTCCAGTCGGCGACCGCGAGAACAACGCGCTTGACCGCTCGGCTCGGGAGAGAAGCGTCTCCGATATCCGATCTCAATACAGGAACTTGCTTAAAAATAGGCGCGCGCATGGCATGCTTGCGAGAAACGGTTAAATAGAACCTGTCAACGCGCAATCACAAGCTGCGCCGGCTAACCTCGACCGGCTTCGGTGTCCGCATTCCTGTGACGCACCCCGGGGCGTCTGTCGGCCTCGTCGGCGCTGCCTGGGCTAGCGTTCCGCCATGTCTCCGTGATCTCCGCGGCGAAGCGCTTCGGGCGGAGCGAGGACAAGGTTTCGCCCATCGCGAAAGCATCGCGGCGAAGCGCCTCGCGGCGGCCGTCGACGCGTTTCAGGAGCAGGTCTCGCGACGGCCTCGATCGCCCGGCAACCGCGGCGCTCTTCAGCTTGTCGGAAAGGATGCACAAGTCATGCTCCTCGCCGAGCATCTCCGCCAGTCTCCTGGCGTCCCTCCGGCAGGCCTTCAGGTCATCCGGCAGCATCGTCCGGAACAGGCTGAGCTGGGCCGAAAAGTCCTTGACGCGCTTGCGCCAGTCATGGAGCGTCTCGGAATCCGGATTCTTCCTCGCGGCGCTCCAGCTCCGCCTGAGCCTCCGCTGGCTGTCCCTTAGCCCGCCGAACAGCTCGTTCGCGTCCTTGGGCCAGTTGAGACGATCGATCCGCCGCTCGGCTCGATCGAGGCTGGAGAGAGCTTCCTCGACCTGACGCGCGGGCACGACCGGGCTTCCTCCGTTCGGCTGGCCGACGATCGATTCCCGGATGGCCGTGACGCCCTCTTCCGGTAGATCCTGGCCGCAGGAGGCTGCCATTGCGTCGAAGCTCTGGGCGAGCACGTCCGCGTCCCGCGTCTCCGACAGGGCCCGGCCGGCGTCGCGCCAGCGCCGGTTCTCCCCTGCAAAGGCCGCCCCCAGGCTGAGCCGCCCCAGACGGGTCAGCGCGCGCAGCTTCTTGAAGCTGCGCCGCGCCGAATGGATCGCCGCCGCGCGATCCGTCTCGGGCGATCGAAGATCAGCCCGGACCTTGGCGATCTCTTCCAGCGCCACCCGGCGAAGGGATGCTCCCAGGTCCTCCTCGGGCTGCACACGCCAAGTCACGAGCCGGCGCCTCGCTGCTCCGCCTCGGGCCAAAGAGGGAACGGAGCAAGCGCCAGCCTTGACGCATAGTACCGCGCCTCCCCTGTGACCTCGCGCCCAAGCCACGGCGGGAAATCGACTTCGGCCGCCTCCGCTTCCAGCTCGATCTCCGCGATCACCAACCCGGCATTGTCGCCGGAATAGAGATCGACCTCCCAGACGCGCCCGGCATGGCGCACGAGAAAGCGCGTCTTCTCAAGCACGCTTCCATGCCGCAGCCGCAGAAGGGCCTCGGCATCGGCGAGCGGCACGGAATACTCGAACTCGTCCCGCACGACGACGGCGGCGGCGCTCTTGAGCGTCAGAAAAGCGCGGCCGCCCTCCTCGATGCGGACGCGGATGACCGCTCGATCCGTCTCGGCGAGGTAGGCTTGACGAAGCCGGCGACCGGCATCCGCCGAATCGCGCCAGCGATCCGATCCGACGAGGAACTTGCGTTCGATTTCTTGCGCCACGGCGAGATCATTCTGTCGCTCCGCTGTCACATTCAACGGCCGAGCTATTTCTTTTCGAGAAGCAGCGTTCCTTCCTTGGCCAGCCGCCCCTGCAGCTTCTCGGCGATGGAGGCGAGTATCCACGGAAGGTCGACCTCGATGCGGACGCTCTTGTCAAAAATGTCGACGCGGCCGCTGACTTTCTGGCCGAATGCTCCCGCGTTGAAATGCAGCCGCTCGCCCTCCCAGCGCTCCTCGAAGGCCACCGCCTTGCCGCCGATCTGATCGCGGATGCGGCCGAAGCCGGTCTCCAGGCGCCGCTTGGCCTCGGCGCGCCCGAGATCATGCGGGACATCGACGACGACGGGTTTTGCCATGACAAAGCGCCTCCTCACTGCGGAGGCTATGTGGCCCTCCGCCGTGCGGCGCGCAACCGGCCGCTTCCAGCCGGCGACCGCTTGCGGCAGATCAGACGCCGGTGAGCCGGCGCGCGTTCTGGCGGACGCGACGGCGCGCCGGGCCGCTGGCGGCGGCGAGCGACAGAGCCGGCGCCGTCAGAAGGAACGTGTTGGCGGAAAGCGCGAGATCGCTCCAGAGCTTCACGCTGCTGTCGAAGGCGCTCGTCTGAGCCGCGACCATGCCCTCGATAACGGCAAGCGGCTTCTCCGACGTCATGCGCAGCGCCTCGCGGCGGCCGCTCGCGGTCGGCCGCAGAGCTTCCAGCCCGAGTGTTTGCAGTCGAGCAGCGATGACCAAGGGCGCGAAAAGGCCGATGGTGACGAGATCGGAGGAGAAATCGGGGCGCTTCGGCATTGGCTCTCTCGTCTTATTAGGAATGCTGCGCCGCAGCAAAGACAGCGGCAAACCCGCTTAGCCGCCGCCGGGTTCCGTGGCCAACGGCTGGACTGGGCTCACGGCGCTTTCGGCTGTTCCCGCGCCCGCCGGGCGCCCGAGCCGGCGCGCCGCTTCTTCCGCGCCGACAAGCTTCGGCCCCGTGCTGACATTGCCGACCGGCGCCACCCCTTCACGATAGAGCAGCACCAGATATTGCACCGGCAGATAGCCCTGCAGGAACGGCTGCTGGTCGATGGCGAAGGACGCTTCTTGGTCCGCCACCGCATTGAGGATGGCCTCGGTCGTGTCGAAGGTCGCGATGCGCACCGTGCGGGCGTCGCCGAGCGCCCGCACCGCTTCGACCGCCGGCCCTCCGGCCGTCGAGGCGGACAAGGCCAGCACGGCATCGATCTCGGCGTCGAGTTCCAGCCGCTCCGTGACCGCCTCGCGGACCGCCTCGGGGTCGGATGCGACGGGCAGGACCTCCACCGAGCCGCGGAATCCGTCGATGAAGCCTTTGCAGCGGAGGTCGAGCGACACGTTGCCGAGCTCGTGGTTGAGGCAAAGCGCCTTCGTGCCGCCGAGCTCACGCATGCGCGACCCGGCGACCCGGCCCGCGTCGTATTCGCTCTGCCCCACATGGAACAGCGCGCCGAGCGAGGCCGCGACATCGAAGCCGGAAGCGATCGAGATCACCGGCACACCCGCGCTGACCGCGCCCTTTATCGCTGAAGCCAGCGCGTCGGCGTTCGGAATCGAGACGATCAGCCCGGCCGGCTTCTCCGCCGCCGCCGCGTTCACCAGCGACGCCATGGCTTCCAGGTCGAAGGTCTCCGGAACCCGGGTGACAAGCTCGACCCCACTCTCCGCCGCCGCCCTGTCGGCTCCCCGCTTGATAGCTGCCCAGAACGGATCGGAAGCCGCTCCGTGCGTCACCATGACGAAGCGAAGCCTGTCCTGGGCTTCCGCGCCAAACCCGGCGAGCGCGAGCCAGACGAGGAGACCGGCGGCAAGCCGGACCCGATTTGCGATCATCCTGTGCTCCGGTCGTCGCTCATTGCTGTCTCTTGCCGAAGGAGACGGCGATTTGGAGGCGGTTTGCCGTCGTCCTCGCGCGTGCGAGGATATAGGGCCTGTTAAGCTTGCCGCTATGCGTCCGTACACGTCTCGCTCTCCGCGTGCCGCGCGGATTTGGCGTCGGCGCGTTTCCATGCCCGCCAGGCGAAGGGCAGGTGCGCCAGATAAAGCACCGAGGCGATGGCCAGGAAGCTGAACGGATAGCTGGCGAGGAGCCCGACCACCAGGACCGCCAGCACGAGCACCGGAAGCACGTTGTCGCGCGGGATCCGCTGCCCGATGCGCTTGCCCGACAAGGTCGGCAGGCGGCTCACCATCAGGAAGGCGATCAGGAGCGCGTAGCCCGCCACGAGGAC
>JACCSN010000968.1 GCA_013812985.1 Hyphomicrobiales bacterium
GGATCCTGCGTGCGCACGGCGCCACAGGCGCCTTTGCGCACCCTACGGGCAACAGCCTCAATGCAAAATCTGGCTGAGGAACAGCTTGGTCCGCTCGTGGCGGGGGTGGTTGAAGAATTCCTCCGGCTCGTTCTGCTCGATGATCTGGCCGAAATCCATGAAGATGACGCGGTTCGCCACTTGCCTGGCGAAACCCATCTCATGGGTGACGCAGAGCATGGTCATGCCCTCCTGGGCGAGGTTGACCATGACTTCCAGCACCTCCTTGATCATCTCCGGATCGAGCGCCGAGGTCGGCTCGTCGAACAGCATGATGCGGGGGTTCATGCAGAGCGCGCGGGCGATGGCGACGCGCTGCTGCTGGCCGCCGGAAAGCTGGCCCGGATATTTGTTCGCCTGCTCCGGAATCTTTACGCGCTTCAGATAATGCATGGCTTCTTCTTCAGCCTGCTTCTTCGGCGTCTTGCGAACCCAGATCGGCGCCAGAGTGAGATTCTGCAGGATGGTGAGGTGCGGGAAGAGGTTGAAGTGCTGGAACACCATGCCGACCTCGCGCCGCACCTCGTCGACGCGCTTCAGGTCGTTGGTGAGCTCGATGCCGTCGACGACGATCTTGCCCTTCTGATGCTCCTCCAGGCGGTTGATGCAGCGGATCATCGTCGACTTGCCGGAGCCCGACGGGCCGCAGATGACGATGCGCTCGCCCTTCATCACCTTCAGGTTGATGTCGCGCAACACATGGAAATCGCCAAACCATTTGTTGACGCCGATCATCTCGACCGCCGCCTCCTTCGGATCGGGGCGCGCATCCACATGCGGAAGCTCCTGGGCGGAGACGACGTTCTCGTTCATTGCAAAGGATCCCTAATGCCTGTGGCCGGTGTTGAGATGGCGTTCCATGAATTGCGAGTAGCGCGACATGCCGAAGCAGAACAACCAGAAGATGAAGGCGGCGAAGACGAGCCCGGTCGCCGGCGTTTGCCACGAGGACCAGGTCGTATCGGTGAAGTTGAGGCGCACGATGCCGAGCAGGTCGAACAGGCCGATGATATAAACGAGGCTGGTATCCTTGAAGATGCCGATGAAGGAGTTGACGATGCCGGGAATAACCAATTTCAGCGCCTGCGGCAGAACGATAAGCCGCATCATCTTCCAGTAGCCGAACCCAATCGCCTGCGCGGCCTCATACTGCCCCTTGGGTATCGCTTGCAGGCCGCCGCGCACGACTTCCGCCATGTAGGCGGCGGAGAATAGCGCCACGCCGATCAGCGCTCGCAACAGCTTGTCGAAATTGACCCCGGGCGGCAGAAACAGCGGCAGCATCACGCTCGCCATGAAGAGCACGGTGATCAGCGGCACGCCGCGCCAGAACTCGATGAAGGCAATGCAGAGCGTGCGCACGATCGGCATCCTTGACCGGCGGCCCAGCGCGAGCAGGATGCCGAGCGGCAGCGATGCGACGATGCCGGCATAAGACACCACCAGCGTGACCAGCAGCCCGCCCCAAAGCGCCGTCTCCACCGAACGCAGCCCGAAGAAGCCGCCGGCCAGCAGAATGAAGGCTAGAACGGGAAAGACGATAAACAGGTAGAGGGTGTTCCAGTTCTTGTAGGGAACCGACGGGACGGCGAGCGGTATCAGGCCGGCGGCCCCGAGCAGGAAGACGAGATCGACCCGCCAGCGCTCGACGATGGGGTAGCGGCCGTAGACGAATTGCGCGAATTTCGCCTTGACGAAGGCCCAGCAGGCGCCGACCCCCTCGCTGGTGCACACGCTTCGGTCCGGACCGTCCCAGACGGCGCTGAAGAATGCCCAGTTGAGCAGCGGCGGCAGCGCGAAGGCGAGGAAGAGGACGGCGAGGATCGTCAGGATCGTGTCGCCAATGCTGGCGAAAAGGTTGCGGCGGACCCAGCCGACCGGCCCGACGACGGATCGCGGCGGCGGCTCGGCTTCTGTCACCGCCTGCCGCACGAAAACGAGGTCCGTCTGCGCCTGGATGTCGGACATCTATCTCTCGACGAGCGCCATGCTGCGATTGAACCAGTTCATGAAAAAGGATGTGGCGAGGCTGAGCGTCAGGTAGACGATCATCCAGATCGCCACGACCTCGATCGCCTGGCCGGTCTGGTTGAGCACGGTGCCGCCGACCGCCACGAGGTCCGCGTAGCCGATCGCCACCGCAAGCGATGAATTCTTGGTGAGATTCAGATATTGGCTGGTGAGCGGCGGGATGATGACGCGCAGCGCTTGCGGGATGACGACCAGCCGCAAGGTAGGCCCTGCCCTCAGGCCCAACGAAGAGGCTGCTTCCGTCTGGCCGTGGCTCACCGCCAAGATGCCGGCGCGGACGATTTCCGCGATGAACGACGCCGTATAGATGGAGAGCGCGAGAATGAGCGCCAGGAATTCCGGCTGGACCTGGAAGCCGCCGCGCCGTCCGAACCGCGTCTCCTCGGCGAATTCGACGCCGAGCGGCAGGCCCGCGGCGAAATAGGCGACGAGCGGCAGGCCGATCAGCAGGGCAAGCGCCCAGCGCAGCAGCGGGAAGCGCTGGCCTGTCGCCATCTGACGGGCCTTCGCCCAACGCGCGATGCCGATGACCGCGACCACGGCGACGAAGAGGGCGGCGAAGATAAGCCACGAGCCCTCCTCCAGGAGGAGGCGGGGCATGATGGCGCCGCGGTTCGAGAAGGTGATCCCGAGGCCCGTATCGATGGCGTCGCGCGGCGCCGGCAGCACCGCGATGACGCCGAAATACCAGAACAGGATGACCAGCAGCGGCGGGATGTTGCGGAACACCTCGACATAGACGGTTGAAAGCTGGCGGATCAGCCAGTTCTTCGAAAGCCGGCCGATGCCGACAAGGAACCCGATGATGCTGGCCGCGACAATGCCGATGGCGGCGACGACGAGCGTGTTCAGGAATCCGACATAGATGGCGTAGCCGTAGCTGCGGTCCGGACTGTAGGGGATCGGCGACTGGCCGATCTCGAAGCCGGCGCGCTCGTCCAGAAAGCCATAACCGGAGGCAACATTGGCGCGCTGAAGATTCTCGGCCGTGTTGTTGATGATCCAGCCGGCGAAGGCGACGAGCGCCACGATGAGGACGATCTGAACCAAAATGCCGCGGGTTCGCGGATCGTTCAGGAAGGCAGCCTTCGCCGGCTCTTCCGCCCTGATGACCGGGAGCCGGCCTGCCTCATCGACTGCCATGATGGCGCTGCCGAAAAAAGCGGGCCAGGGCGTGCCTGGCCCGCTTCTCCTCGTTCAGCGGATCGGCGGCGCGTATTGGAGGCCGCCGGCGTTCCAAAGAGCGTTCTGGCCGCGGGCGATCTTCAACGGCGTGGCTTCGCCGATGTTGCGCTCGAAGATCTCGCCGTAATTGCCGACGCCCTTGACGATGTTGGCGACCCAGTCATTGGCCAGGCCGATGCCCTCGCCGAAGGTGCCCTCCACACCGAGGACGCGGCGGATCTCCGGGTTTTCGGAGGTCTTCATCTCTTCGACATTGGCCTGCGTGACGCCGAGCTCCTCGGCGTTGAGCAGCGCGAAATGCGTCCACCGGATGACATCGAACCACTGGTCGTCGCCAGATCGCACGGATGGGCCGAGCGGCTCCTTGGAAATGATGTCCGGCAGCACGACGTGGTCGTCCGGGTTGGCGAATTGCAGGCGAGTCGCGTAGAGGCCCGAGGCGTCGGTGGTCAACGCGTCGCAGCGACCGGTGTCATAGGCCTGGTTGGTTTCGGTCAGCTGCTCGAACACCACCGGATTATAGGCGATGTTGTTAGTGCGGAAGTAATCGGCCATGTTGAGTTCAGTCGTCGTGCCGGTCTGCACGCAGATCGACGCATCGGCGAGATCCTTGGCGGAGGCGAGATTGAGCTCCTTCCGGACGACGAAGCCCTGGCCATCGTAATAGTTGACGCCGACGAAGGACAGACCGAGCGAGGTGTCTCGCTCCATCGTCCAGGTCGTGTTGCGGATGAGCACGTCGATCTCGCCGGATTGCAGAGCCGTGAAGCGCTCCTTGGCGGAAAGTGGCGTGAACTTCACCATGTTCGGATCGCCGAAGATGGCGGCGGCGACGGCTTTGCAATAGTCGATGTCGAAGCCGGTCCACTCGCCGGCGTCGTTGGGCATCGCGAAGCCGGGCAGGCCGCTATTGACGCCGCACTGGACGAAGCCTTTGGCTTTTACGTCATCCAACGTGGCCGCCGAAGCGGAAGCCGCGGAGATTGCGAGCGCGGCGCCGGCGATCGCCGGCAGAATGGTCGTTTTCATGATGGATCAGCTTCCCTGTTCACCTTCGAGAGACGGACGGATCGAAAACCGGGCGGATGAAAACAGGCGAGCGCCTTTCTCCCTTGCCGATCGGCTGACATATTTCCGTCCACGTATAGTTATCACAGGGCAAATAGGGCGGGCGGTCAAGAGCGGCGGCGCTTTGGTCTCTCGACGGCCTTCCGCTAAAGGGGTGGTAGAACAGATGGGAGGCCTTGTTGCCTGACGAAAAAAGCAAGCCTGGGACTGGGCAGGGCGCGGCCAAGAGACAGTCCGGCGTCGGGAACTGGCGCATGGACACGCTGCTCACCCATGCCGGGCTCTCGCCGCACGAGTTTCACGGTTTCGTCAACCCGCCGCTGGTGCGGGCTTCAACGGTGCTGTTTCCCGATGTCGACGCGATGCTCGAGCGCAAAGGCCAGCGCTATTCCTACGGATTGACGAATACGCCGACGATCGAGGCGCTCGTCGACGCGCTGGACCTCTTGGACGGCGCGGCGGGCACCGTCCTCGTGCCGTCCGGGCTTGCGGCGGTGACCACGGCGATTCTGACCGCGGTCCGACCCGGCGGCACGCTCCTCGTCCCCGACAACGTCTATGCCCCGACGCGGCGCTTCTGCGACGAAAGCCTGCCCGCCTTCGGGGTGGAGACAATCTATTACGACCCGCTGATCGGCGCCGGCATCGCCGATCGCCTGGGCGGCGCTTCGGCCTTGTTCCTGGAGGCCCCGGGATCGCACAGCTTCGAGATGCCGGATCTGCCGGCGCTTGTCGCCGCGGCGCTCTCCGCCGGCGTGATGACCATGCTCGACAATACATGGGCGACGCCGCTCATCTACAAGCCGTTGGAGCACGGCGTCGATCTCGCCATAACGGCGGGGACGAAATATCAGGCCGGCCATTCCGACCTGCTGATCGGCTCGGTGTCGGCCAACGCCGCGGCGTGGCCGGCGCTGAGGCAGCTGCACAAAAACCTCGGCACGCAAGCCGGCACCGAGGAGATCTGGCTGACGCTGCGCGGCTTGCGGACGATGGGGATCCGGCTGGAGCGGCATGAGCGCAGCGCATTGGAGGTCGCCCGCTGGCTCCAGAACCGGCCGGAGGTGGCGCGGGTGCTCCACCCTGCCCTGCCGGACGATCCGGGCCACGCGATCTGGAAACGCGATTTCGGCCGCTCCACCGGGCTTTTCGGCTTCGTCCTCCACGGCGAAGAACGCCAGGCGAAGAGCTTTCTCAACGCGCTCCGGCTCTTCGGCCTCGGTTTCTCCTGGGGCGGCTTTGAGAGCCTGGCTGTCCTCGGCGAAATGGCCGAATGCCGGACGGTGCGGCCGTGGACGGAGGGCCCGGTGATCCGCCTTCATATCGGCCTTGAGGATGTGCAGGATCTGATCGCCGATCTCGATGCCGGCTTCGACGCCATGGCGGCGGGATGAACGCTTATCTGGCCCGTTCGGCAAGGCGGCTGCGCGCCGCCATCCCGCTTTCGCAGCGGGACGGTCTGGCCTTCGCTGGCAGGGCGCTGGCGCTTGCAAGGGCTGAGTTCGTCCTGCTTGCTACGATCTTCATTGTCGCCGGCGGGCTCTGGGCGTTCATCGGCCTGGCGGGCGAGGTCAGGGAGGGGGAGACCGAAAGCTTCGACCGCGCAGTGCTGCTCGCGTTGCGCGATCCGGCAAACCTCGCCGATCCGATCGGCCCCGCCTGGCTCGAGGAAATGGTCCGGGACGTGACTGCGCTGGGCGGCAATTTCGTGCTGACCTTTGTGGCCGCCGCGGTGATCGGATTCCTGCTCCTCACTCGAAAGCATGGCGCGGCGTTGCTCGTCTTCGCCTCGGTGGCTGGCGGCACGCTCCTGGGCACAATCCTGAAGCTCGGCTTCGAGCGCATGCGCCCCGATCTCGTGCCGCACGGCGCTGTCGTTCACACGGCGAGCTTTCCAAGCAATCACGCCATGCTGTCGGCGGTAACCTATCTCACGCTCGGAGCCCTGCTGGCGCGTCTGGAGGTGGCGCCGCGGGTAAAGGGCTACTTCCTCGCGCTTTCCGTCATCCTGACGGCGATTGTCGGCCTCAGCCGGATCTATCTCGGCGTGCATTGGCCGACCGACGTGCTCGCGGGCTGGGCCGTCGGGTCAGCCTGGGCCATGACGGTCTGGCTCGTGGCGCTCTGGCTGCAGCGCCGCGGCAAGGTGGAACGGATCGGCACGGGCGAAGTGGAGGGCGGCGGAGGCGACCGCGACCCTCTTCGATCCCACGAAACCAAATTCAACTGAACGTGATAAGCGTCTTCGGCATGAACTAAGAACACGCCACCGGGCGAACGAAACGAAGCAGGAACCAGCAGTTAAACGGAGGGTGAATCGGATTCGGGCAACAACCCTCTAAGCAGATGACAAGATTGGCGACCCCGGCAGGATTCGAACCTGCGACCAACATCTTAGAAGTCGGGCGACGACCCATAACGACGGCTCACATGCCCAAACATTCAGACGTGGATTTCCCCTCGTAAAGCCTTGCCGGTTGCTAAAATGTTCCGTAGTGTTATTCACACGGGGTAACACCCGCCTAACGCGTCCATTCTGTTACCCTTCCGTTACCCGGAGGAGCAGCAGCCCATGAGAAAGGTGCTCACGGCCAAGTCGGTTGAGCAGCTGAAAGCCGACCCGACGAAGCGCCTGGAATTGCCCGACGGCTTGTTGGCCGGGCTGTATTTCGTGGTCCAGCCGAGCGGCGCGAAGTCCTGGGCGGTACGCTACCGACATGGTGGTAGCCCGCGCAAGTTGACGCTTGGCCCCTTCCCTGCGCTCGACCTTGGCTCCGCACGGGGCGAGGCAAGGGCGGCTCTGTTGGCCGCCGCAAAGGGGGAAGACCCGGCGGCCCAGAAGCAGACGAAGCGACGCGCGGCGGCTGAAGGCGTCGACCGGGACCTCTTCCGCAATGTGGTGGCCGAGTTCCTAGAGCGGCACGTCAAGGCAAACAAATTCGCGCGCGGAAGTCGCGCGGATGTTCAAGCACGACGTGCTGCCGAAATGGGGTGATCGTCGGATTCAGGAAATCACTCGCCGCGACGTGATCGAGCTGCTGGACGGGCTGACGGATCGCGGCGTCGGCACCATGACCAACCGCGTCTTCTCGATCACGCGGAAGCTGTTCAACTGGGCGATCGCGCGCGGCATCGTCGACGCCTCCCCGTGCGCCGGCGTGCGGCCGCCCGTGCCGGAAGTAAGCCGCGACCGGGTCCTGACCGAAGACGAGCTGCGATGGTTCTGGGCTGCAACGGCGACGCTCGGCTTTCCGTTCGGCCCGCTCTTCCGACTTCTTCTCATCACAGGCCAGCGGCTCTCCGAAGTCGGCGAGATGACGTATGGCGAGCTGGACCTGCGGCAGCATCTTTGGACCATCCCCCGCGAGCGAGTGAAGAACAACAGCGCGCACGACGTGCCGCCACGGCAGGGAATCCAGGTTAACACTCATTTGAGCTGAAGGATTTGGAGCAGGAAGTGCGGGCTCCAGCTGGCGGTTTTGCGGCGTGTCTTGACGCTTCCCTTGGCCTTGTTGGCGCGTACGAGGC
>JACCSN010000974.1 GCA_013812985.1 Hyphomicrobiales bacterium
AACGAGCGGCGGTCGGTCGGCTGCCTTTCGTGTTGATTGCACATGGATTCGTCCCTTTCCTCCGGGTTTAAAGAATGCGCGGAACGCGCGTGTTCAACGTTTCTCTGTGTTATTGCAATTTGCGCTCTGATCTCCCTGCCTGAGTTGATTCCATTGTGCGATGAACTGCGCCGTGCTCTCATGAGCTACTGCTCCCTTGCCCGTATACTGACGGGGAGCGTGACCGGTAGAGCTTCTCCACCTCGGCAGAGGGCGGGCCGAATTTGGTTTTTCGGTCGGCGCGAGACGGAGGGAGATCCCACGGCATTTCGCCAACGACCAGCTTGGGCACATTGATGAAAACCTGATCTCTTGAACGGCGAACGACCGCTTCGAGCGGAATGTCGGCTCATCCCGGCTGAGGCGGCTAGCGAGGCAAGCGTATGGTCGTGTGCGGGGTTCTCCAGCATCTTGATCACCGCCTCGACCAGCCGCGGGTCTGCGGCTCCGAACAGCCATCCGGATTTGGCTGCCTCTTCGTCAGCCATTCGCCGGACGAGCAGGATCAGGCACTGCTTCAGGAGCGCTTCCGTCAGCGCCCGGGTTCCCAGGCCCGGCGATGCAAGCTCTGCAAGCAGAGCCTCGACGGCGCGGCGCAATGGATCGTCTTCACCGAGATGGACGGCAATGGGCTCGCGCATTCCATCAAAGAGCCCAAGAGAGCCGCCATACGTCGCTTCGATCGTGCCGCATGCCGTCACGATATCCGGCGCATTACCCGTCGTGTCATCTGGCGTGGATATGGCCAGGAGGCCGTCGGCCAGTGCGACGACATTGTCCATCCTGCGGATTTGTTGCAGGTCCATGCCGCCGGGCTCTTCGATCGAATGGTGGACGCGGGAAGGAAGGATGATGAAGTCGTGGGCGGCGAATCTGATCGCAGGCCCTTGCTCTGGCCGCAGAATCCCGGAGCCCTTCAACACGTAATGGATCAGGGGCGCGGCCATGCCGTCGAGGACGAGCGACCAGCCGCGGCGAACCTCGCAAATCGCGAAAGCGTTCACGCGGACATCGAGGCTGGCCAGAAGACGGTCGAGCAGGCTCATCGGCGTTCACCGCGCTAAGCGACAGCGTACCGAAGAACCGTGTCAGGAGGGGTTTTCGTTCCCGCTTGCAGCTCTTCTTAATCGAGACGGAGGTTAGCGATCTTGCTGGTCGCCAACGTGGATCGGACCGTCTGGACGGAAAGCGTGGAAGGCGAAAGCAAATGGCGTGTCGAAGGCTACCGGCTCGGTTTCGCCGTTCACAACCCGCGACACGCTCACCGTGCCCACATCGCGGCCGGTAGCGACGGTCTCTCTGTCGAGGGCCGAGGACTGGCCCGGTCGCCAGCGCAGGACGAGGTCGTCGCGACGGATCTCCCTCTGTTCCCGGATGAGCGAGAGCGCCCAGGCCTCGAATATGCCCGGGCTCGTTTCGATTGCGACGACCCGCTCCATCGGGTCGATGCCGTCCGGCAGGTCGCCGCTATAGAGGAAGGGCGTCTGTCCCGCGGCGTCGTAGCGCAGATAGGGATTGCGCCCGTATTCCCGGGCCTGCGGATCGGCCGGAACCAGGACGCGCCCGTTCGGGAACTCCGTTGCAAATTGGCCAAAGGACACAAGCCGCGATGGTACGAGCTCCAGTTCGGCGCCGGTCAGTTCGCCGACGATCGCCTCGCCGGTGAATTGCTGCCACCAGCTCTCCGTCTGCCGGTCGTACATGACGAGGTCGGAGTTGCGGAGCTTGCCCGTGGTGCCGAAGTCCAGCACGCGGCCACCCAGCGATCGCCGGAATGTGAGGGCGGAGTTGCACAACGGGCAGTAGGTGACCGCTACCGGCACGCCGCCGACAATATCGTTGACGATCTCGTGCCATATCAGAATGCGCAGCGGGTAGGCTCGGGCATCGCCCTCTACGTCAAGCGCGATGACCGCCTCGTTCGGCGACAGCTCCGACGCCCAGCCGCTTGCCGTGCCGTTCTCCAGGCGTGCGAAAGCCGGCTCGTCGATTGATCGAATTCCGTCCTTCGGCGGTCCACCGGAACGGATTTCCGAGAAGGCGACCGCAGCTTTCTGGAAGTCGGTCTCCGGCCATTCCGCAACCCATTCGCGCGGCGGCTGTTGCTGCGCGTGAGCCAAGCTTGCACAGAGCAGGATCACGGCGAATAGGGTGACAAGCTTCATGTGTCGAACCTTGCCGAAACCACCTGGCGGCGCAAATCAAGTCCGCTCGATTGTGCGGGAAGCCCGGCGCCCAGCCTCATGGGCCGGTCTGGCCGCGGACCGCCGAAGAATTGCGACGACGGCTCGCATGGAAGCGCCCCTGTGACCCGGAAGATGCTGATGGTCGTCCTTGCGGTGGCCGGACTGGCTAGCATCTATTTCGCACTCCAGCGCTTCGGGGTTTTGGACGCTCTGTCCAGCAAGGATCAGCTCCGTAGCTTGGTGGCCGATATGGGCGCATGGGGGCCGCCGGCCGTGATAGCGCTTGAGGGCGCGGCCGTCGTGCTCAGTCCCATTCCGAGCGGCCCCATCGCGTTCGCGGCAGGAGCGGCTTACGGCCCGCTTTGGGGTACGCTCTACATCGTGATCGGCGCGGAGGCCGGCGCTCTCATCGCCTTCGGGCTCGCGCGCTCTCTCGGCTATGATGCGGTCCAGCGCTGGTCCAAGGGCGGGCGGATCATCGGCTGGCTTCAGCAAGATCGCTCCCAGTTCTGGCTGATGGCGGTGGTCTTCGGTTCCCGCTTGCTGCCGTTCATATCATTCGACGCGGTCAGCTATGCGGCTGGCCTGACGCCGCTCGCCTTTTGGCGCTTCGCCCTCGCGACGTTGCTCGGGGTCGTGCCGATCAGCTTTGTCTTCACCGCCCTGGGCGAAGAGGTGATCGGATCTCAGAATTCGCTTTTCTTGGTCGTGATCGTCGGCGGGATCACAGGTCTCCCGATCCTGGGGCGTGAGATCTGGGTCTGGTACAAAGGCCGGCAAGCACCGGACCGAGCTTAGAATGCAGGCGCTGGGGAGGCGGGTAAATTCGTTGACGGTCGTCATCCCGACCTGGAACGAAGCGCCGCTGATTGCCGATTGCGTCCGCAATGCCGCCCGGATCGGTGACGAGGTGATTGTGGTGGACGGCGGCAGCGTCGATGAGACGGCAGAATATGCCCGCAGGGAAGGCGCTCGGGTGATCCTTGCCGAGAAGGGCCGCGGGCCGCAGCTGCGCGCCGGTGCGGAAGCCGCGAAAGGAGAGATCCTGCTCTTCCTCCATGCCGATGCGCGATTGCCGATCACGGCTCGCGACGCCGTCCTCAAAGCGTTGGACGATCCGGAGGTGATCGGCGGTAACTTCCTGATCCGGTTCCTGCCTAGCTCCTGGTTCACGCGTCTCCTGGAGCCCGCCAACGATGTCCGGCGCCGCGTGACAAAGCGCTTTTACGGCGATTCCGCCATTTTCATCCGCGCCTCGGCCTACCGGCTCCTCGGCGGGTTCCAGCCATGGCCTCTCATGCACGATTACGCATTCTCGCGAAGAATGGAGAAGGCGGGGCGCTGCGCTTACGTACGGAGCCCCTGCGTATTCGCCAGCGCCCGCCGCTTCCGCGGCAAGGAACTGCGAACCCTCGCGCTCTGGATCACGATCCAGGCCCTCTACCTCGTGGGGACGTCTCCCCGATGGCTGTCCCGGTTCTACCCGGATGTGAGAGGCGACGATCCGGAAACGTTCATTGCCGAGGCGCGAACCCGCACCGCCGCACGATCCGGCCCCGCGGGCTTCTCCAGCCGATAAAGGGCGCTACTCGGCGGCCTGGGGAAGGTCCTCAACCTCGCCGCGAGCCGGGTATTTGCTCTTCAGAACAAATTCAATCGCGCCGAGAACCTCAGAGAGTTGCGGACGCGCGAAGGGCATCGTCTGGATGCTGGCGAAGTAGAGTGTCCCATCCGGCTTGACCAGAAACATGCCGGGCTCGGCGAAGAACGGCGGCTCGTCCACTCCGGTTGAGGTCTTGCCCTTCCCAGCGGAGACGTAAAGGCCCCAGCTGCGGGCCGTATCGAGACTGACACCGTAACCCACCCGCAATCTGCTCAAGCCCCATTCTGATTTCGCCGTTTCCGCCCGCTCCTTTGTGTCGGTCGAGACGGCAACGACTGTAACCCCGAGCTCGGCGAACTTGCTGAGCTTCGATTCCAGGTCAGTCAGCTGACGCTTGCAGATTGGGCAATGCAGGCCGCGATAGAAGAGGATGAGCGTGAAGTTTTCGGGCCTCTCGTCTTCGATCGACCATCGGCCGCCGCCGGCCAGGGGAAATGAAAGGGACGGGGTAGGACGGCGCGGGATTGGGGGCGAGAAGTGCATGAACAAAACCTTGGTTGGATTGAAGCCCTGCCAAATAGGTCGGCCGCTGTTGCTTTCGACCAAAAGAGCCGCTTACCATCTCACAACGCGGTGAGGGCGCCTGGCGACGGATGAAATCCAGCGACAGCCCGCGCCCGCATCAGAAGCTTCCTCTATTCGTTGCGCCTGATCCGAGCCGCCTTCGCAAGTTCCGGCTGCGTGAGCGCGAAGGTGGCGAAGTGGGTCAGTGCATCGACGATGCAATAAGGGCACCAGGCACGGTCAACTTTGGGCATCTGGTAGAACAGGTATTTGGCCGCGACCGCCGCCTGGGCTCCGGAGAGAATAGCCGCCATAACAGAGAGCCACGGCCGGTCCTTGTAACGATCCGGGGGGCCGGCGGCGGCAATTGCCAGATTGGCGGAATGCATCGCCACTGTGAGCGGCCCATCGGGCATGCCGTAGCTGAAGGCCTCGTCCGAGAAATTCACCTTCTCGGTGTCGAAATGCGGTCTGCGCGTCGGCGGATCGGGAAGACGCCGAACGACCCCCGTCTGCAACAGGCTGACAACGCCCATGCGGGCGATGCCTAGGAGAGAGACTACGACCACGGCGCGCCGGTATGACATCTCCGCGCTGCGGTCGACGGCATCGCGATGCGCTGGGAGGAGCGGGGCGAAGGCATTCCTGTAGTGCTGCTCCACGGGATTCCGACCTCTCCGGCCGTTTGGCGGCGCGTCGTGCCGCTCGTCACGGGCGCCCGGTGCCTTGCCTGGGAGATGGTCGGCTACGGCGCCTCCATACCGGAGGGAAATAACAGAGACATTTCCGTTTCGAAGCAGGCGGACTACTTGGCAAGCTGGCTCAGACCCCGGTTCCATGCAGCGGCCACCCGTCCGGCACGGTGAGCTGCACGACGAGCGTCATGACAAGGAGTCCCAAAGCCGCCAGCCGTGTCGCGAGACCGAGAACAAGCAGAACCGGCAGCAGGATTTCCGCCGAGCCTGCGGCGAACGCCACGAGGCCGGGCGCAGGGAAATCATAAGGGCCGCCTGGCCGGTCGCGCTGCCGCCCACGATGACGAAGGTCAGGAGGCGGGTGCGCGCTGCTGCGTCGGTCTCGGTCTCCGCAAGCTCGAAACGCGATTCAGAATGTGGCGTCGAAGCTCCGTCGCGTCCTCGATCTTCTTCAGCCCGGGCGCAGGTCGCTTCCCATTCGTCGTGCCCAAATAGGCGTGGCGCGCGCCGGTCGCAAGGATGAGATGATCGTAGAGGACCCTAGGTGAGCCGCCTATGGGGTCCGGCCGCGTCATTTCGTGTCGAGCACGGTGGTGCCCACCCAATCGGGCGCGGGCTCCTCGCGCAGGAAGGCGAGGCAGCGTTCGATCATCAAGGCGGCCGCCTTGTCGCCGCCACGCAGCGACCCGG
>JACCSN010000977.1 GCA_013812985.1 Hyphomicrobiales bacterium
GGGGCGCCGCACTTTACGCCGCCATCTGCTCCGTCATCGCCACCGGCGTCCTCCAAGGCCTCACAGCCCTCGCCGCCATCCGCGCCTGCCTCGCCGCAGGCCCCGTACTCAAAGCCGCCTGAAAGACGGGGTGAGCAATTACAAAGAAAGTGCTCCGATCGTGTATTGGGATAGAAGGTCTTTCTGGGGAACAGATGTCTGGAGCGAGCGGGATTTGTACCCGGTTGCTGACAACTTCGAGGCTTTGTTGGCTAGCTTGGTTGATCTTCCAACGAACTGACCCCCGCCGATCCGGATCTAAGACCCGATCCAAGAACTTAGGCCTCACGAGCAAGGGCTTGGTTTGGTCAGGCGCCTGAGCATGATACGGATCATGGCGAGGCGAAAGAAGGCTGCGACGGTTCTGGCGAAGCGCTCGTAGTCGCGCGCCAGGCGGCGGTTGCGGCTGATCCAGGCGAAGGTCCGCGAGGTCCTCGGGCTCGACCCGGGGATCCAGCGCTTGGGCAGGACGACGAAGCGGTGCGCCTCGCCGCGCTTGACGAGCCGCGGCCGGACGGGGCAGTCGACTTCGTCTCAAGCACCTATGACGAGACGAAGGCCGACGACCCGGGCCGCGCCCGGCTGCCGCAACGTCGGCAAGCTCACCTCATGCTGACGATGATGGAAGACATCCGTGCCGTAGTGTATAGCGCGCAGCGACAAGCAAACCTACCGGCTTTGGTAATCAGGATGCTAGTGTCGCGTCCATAGTCAGAGAGCTGCTCAGGCCTGGCAGCTTCTCGCCACCTCCTCCCGCATAGGAACGGCGGGCTGCGCACCGGGTTTGATACAGGCAACGCTGGCCGCGGTGGAAGCAAGCGCGAGCGCGGCCCGGAAAGTCATCCCCTCAGTAAGGGCGGCGCCCAAGTATCCGCAGAACGTGTCGCCCGCCCCGACCGTATCGATCGCCTCGACCTGCAGCGCAGCAGCCCGTTCCACCCGCCCCGGGCCGGCCGCGAGCACACCGTGCTTGCCCAGCGTGGCGATCACGGTGCTTTCAAGCCGATCCGCCAGACTGACGGCCTGAGCCTCCGTCCCCTCCCCGCCGAGCCCGAGCGCTTTGGCGATCAGTTCGCACTCGCTCTCGTTGACGACAAGATGCGTGGCGAGCGGCAGAAGGTGCAGCGCGTCGGCGCGGAACGGCGCGAAGCTCAAGAGCACCCGCGTGCCGGCCTCCCGCGCCCGCCGCGCCGTCGCGGCGATCGCCGGGATCGGCGCTTCGAGCTGCAGGAGGAGGACATCCTCCGGACCGAATTCGAGGCCCGACGCATCCGCCTCGCTGACCGTCCCGTTCGCGCCGGGAAGCACGGCGATGACATTCTCGCCGGCGGGGTCGACAAGGATCAGCGCGACCCCGGTCGGCTCGTCGACCTGGCGCACGCGGCTCAGCTCCACGCCGCCGGCTTTCAGCAAAGCGAGCGCGGCTGTGGCAAAAGCGTCGCGCCCCACGGCGCCTACCATGCGCACCCGCGCGCCCGCCCGAGCCGCCGCCAGCGCCTGGTTGGCGCCCTTTCCGCCCGGCGATGTCGAAAAGGCGCCGCCGGGCACGGTTTCGCCGGGCCGCGGCAGCCGATCGACATTGCCGATCAGATCAAGGTTGATCGATCCGAAGACGGTGATCACGGGCGCCCCTCCCATTCTTGTCTCGCTTGCGGCGATCACGGTTGCCATTGTCGCCTAAGCCCTTATGGTGATTGTATCAGCGTTGTCACAAATCGGAGGCCGAACGGTCACGACACGCGGCTAGCAGGCGGTGTCTGCTGCAATTCCCAAGGGAGGCAATCGTCCATGAAATTCGCTATTTCAGCCGTTCTCGGTCTCGCCCTCGCCGCCAGCACCGCCGCTTCCGCGTTGGCTGCGACGGAAATTCAATGGTGGCATGCCATGACCGGCGCCAACAACGAGGTCGTGGAGACGCTCGCAAAGGAATTCAACGACAGCCAGGCGGACCACCGGATCGTCCCGGTTTTCAAGGGAACCTACCCGGAAGCGCTGCAGGCCGGCATCGCCGCCTTCCGCGCCGGCCAGCCGCCGCACATCCTGCAAGTTTTCGATGTCGGCACCGGCGTCATGATGGGCGCGGAAGGCGCCATCGTCCCGGTCGCCGAGGTGCTGGAGAAGGGCGGTCAGACATTCGACAAGAGCCAATACCTGCCCGGCATTGTCGCCTATTATTCGCGGCCCGACGGCACGATGTTATCGTTTCCCTATAACAGCTCGTCGCCGATCACCTATTTCAACAAGGACATCCTGGAGAAGGCCGGCGTCGACGCGAGCAATCCGCCAAAAACCTGGCCGGAAGTGTGGGAGGCCGCGCGGAAAATCGTCAGCTCGGGAGCGGCGCCTTGCGGCTACACCTCGGCATGGCTCACCTGGATCCACCTGGAGAATTTCGCGGCCTGGAACAACCTGTCCTATGCGACGATGGAGAACGGACTGGCCGGCACCGATGTGGAGCTTGCGATCAACAGTCCGGTCTACGTGAAGCATTTTCAGGAGATCGCCGATCTCGCCAAGGAGAACGTGTTCCGCTACGGCGGCCGCACGTCGGAAGCCAAGCAGCTCTTCCTGTCGGGCGAATGCGGCATGTACAACGATTCCTCCGGCGGCCTCGGCGATGTCATCAAATCCGGCATGAACTACGCCACCGGCCCCCTCCCCTACGAGCCGGACGCTCAAGGCGCGCCGCAGAACACCATCCCCGGCGGCGCCAGCCTGTGGGTGTTCGCCGGCCATGAGGACGAGGAATACAAGGGGGTGGCCGCCTTCTTCCAGTTCCTCTCGCAGACCGAGATCCAGTCGCGGCTGCACCAGGTCTCCGGCTACCTACCGGTCACCATGGCCGCCTACGAGGCGACAAAGCAGTCCGGCTTCTACGAGCAGAACCCCGGCCGCGAGCAGCCGATCCTGCAGATGATGGGCAAGGAGCCGACAGAAAACTCGCGCGGCGTCCGCCTCGTCAACTTGCCGCAGGTGCGCGACATCCAGAACGAGGAGTTCGAGAGCATGCTGAACAACCAGCAGACCGCCCAGCAGGCGCTCGACAACGCCGTCCGCCGCTCCAACGAGGCAATTCAGCAGGCGATCGCGCAGTAGGGCGAGATGCGGTTGTGCGTCGCCGGGAGCGAACCACGGCGACGCGCCTTGGGGAGCATTCAGCCGAGGGGGCGCGAGCCGTGGTCGTAAAGATACACAGTCACGGGAAAGGGCCACTCCGTTTCGGCTTTCATGATCGCGTCCCGGATCGTGGTGTCATAAGTCGCGACCACATAGAAATAGCTGGGATCGCGTTCAGCTTGGTCCGGATCGAAGACGTAGCTTCCATCTTCCCGCACCGCGTTGTCATGCGCCGATGGCTCGAACACGGCGTCCACGTCCGGAGAGAACCTGTCGCTGCGCTTGTCGACGATGTTGCCAAGCATGACCGACGCTCAAAGGTTAGTATCACAGGAAGAGGGCCTGGCCGTCCCGCAGCCGCGTGATCGCGGGAAAGCCGTCGTGAGGCTTGTCCCAGGCCGATCCGTGGATCGGCGCCATCGCCTTTGCGTTCACGGCTCGCGCAAAGGCGCGCAGATCGTCGGGCGAGGCATGCCCGCTCGTGTGGATGTGGCGCGCCGGCGTACCGCCGGCATCGAACCAGGCCTTCACATTGGCGCCATCGCCGTCGGCGAGATAGCCGCGCCACATCGACCAGCTCCAGGCGTCTTGCGGTCCGGGGATGACGCCCGCGGTCTCGTAGTCACGCAGGAGCGATTTGCGCGCCATCACAACCCATGCGTAGGGGGTTTCCGCAAGGCGGCGCGCGGCGATCCCGTGGTGGGCCATGCGGTCGACGAAATCAGTCCTCCCCTTCATGCGGTAAAGACGCGAGAAGGCGCGGGTGACGACGACCTTCAGATTGCGCCAGCCCGGCCGGGGCAGCTTTCCGTGACCGGCCAGGAGCTCCATCACCTCGGCCGTATAAAGGTCTACCACCAAGGTCCGCCCCGCTTTCAGGCAGGCCCGGTACAGCGTCACGGTCCGGTCGATGTTCTGGGCGGACCAGGCCACGAAGACCCGCCCTGGCGTTTTCTGGAACAAGCCGACGAAATCCTCTTCCAGATCGGCTTCGCTCATCCAAGGTTTGTCGCTGCCGAGGTTGGTCCCTTCCATGACGAGCAGGTCGATGTCGCCCGGCGGCGCCTCCAGGAACCGGCTGACCAGCGCGCCCTTGCGGCCGTGGGCGCGGAAATCGCCGGAATAGAGGATGCGCCGGCCAGCGGCGTCAACCAGCAGCATGTAAGCATCAAAGGCGGAATGGTCGGTCAGATAGGGCGTGACCGTGAACGGGCCGATCGAAAAGGCTCGTCCGCTTGTGCAGGGACGGAAATCTCGGTCCAGCTCTTTGCCGAACATGCCGGAGGTCAGGCGCATCAGCTTCGCGGTCGCTTCCCCGCAATAGACCGGCCAATCCGCCGGAATCTCACCGAGAAGTCCATAATGATCCTGGTGGGCGTGAGAGAGGAGGATGCCATGGCACGGCGCGGCAAGGTCCAGCGTCGGGGCGAGGAGGTCTGTCGCATCGCGCGCGGCATCCAGCGGCCGCCCGACGTCGAGGATGATGCGGGCGTCCCCCGAGGCGATCTCGACGCAATTGCCGCCGATTTCCTGGGTGGACCGGTGGACGGTGACGCGGATGGGGTTCAAACTGTTGGAACTTCGGAAGGCTGACCGGGCGAAAGATCGACGCTCCTGGCGTTACCCCGAGCGATAATCCGTGCCCTTCCTAACCTCTTCTCCAACTTTTCAATGTGAGGAAGCCAAGCATCGCCGCGCTTTTGGTCAGCATCGAATCCACCGATAATCAGAATGGGTTCCCGCGAAATGCTGAAACCGGATTCTGCTTCAATGATCTTCTGCGCCCATTGCTTGCGCTGCTCCGGGATTCCCCGTAGCGCGATGACATTCCTCGCCGAGGTAAGGTAGGAATTCCGCAGGTGCAAATTGTACTCGTCCAGCAGTTTTTCGTATCTGGCAATCTGATTCAGAACCGGGACATCATCCCCTTGTGCGCGCAGCTCCGGATTTCCAAACAGCTTCACCTCATACATTTGCAGTGACAGATCAGCCCCGGAGTATCGGACGGTCGCCAAATCGATCCGCAGAGCTGAAGGTCCTTTGGTCTCATCTTTCTCGGCCTGCTGGCTCATCGCGATCTCGACATCAATGATGTTCGAATGTTTTCTAATCAAATCACTCACGAACGCCTTCTCGTCGCCTCCATACGGCTTTGCCGCCCGTTTCATTGCAGCCGTTTCGGAAAGATCTCCCACAAAGACCGAACCGATCTCTTCACGCCATGTCGCGGGGTACTCGAAACGTCCCGAGCGCGCCTGGATGTACTCGGGCCGCACGTCGGGGCGTAGCAGGTACTTATAATGCGTTTTGGCGTGAACGTTCTGACCTCCAAGCGCGATTTCTGCGAGTCTGCAGCCTCTGTAATATGCGTGAACAACATCCTTTCTGATGGCGATGAATATCTCAGGATCAGAAATTAGTGACCTCCACCATACAAATTCTGGGTGATCAAATAGGTCGTTCAACTTATCTATCAGTTCTGAGCTAATGTGGCGGCTGAAGTCCATGTATTTCTCTCCTATTCAGATAACCATTGCTCGCGTAGTATAAAAACGACGATCCCGGGACTTTCACGTGCTCCCTACCCCGATCAGCGCCTCCGCCCTCCCCTCAATCCGCTCCCGCCACGCCAGCTGCTCAAGCCACCTCCCCGGTATCCCGCTCTTCCCCCATAGCGCGCCGGCGAGTTGCCCGGTCACCGCTCCGACCGTGTCGGAATCGTCGGCGAGATTGACCGCCAGGATCAGCGCCTCCTCGAAGCCGCTGCTCCGCTCCACGCACCAGAGCGCCGCTTCCAGCGTGTGGACGACGTAGCCCGAGGACGAGATTTGCTCGCGCGTCTTGCCGCGCCAGTTCCCGCCGGCAATCGCCACGATCTCCGGCGCGCCGCCCCAGGGCCGCGTCCGCAGGACCTCGTGCTTCGTTGCGCCGCCGATCGCCTCCACCAGCAACTCGGCGAAGAAGCGGCAGGCGTCGTGCGCCACGGGCGCCGGGTGCGTGGTCCGGCTCTGCAGTTCGGCAAGCTCGGCGGCGCGAACGGCGTCCGACGCGGCGAACAGCGCTACCGGGGCCAGCCGCATCAGCGAGCCGTTGCCCGCCTGATGCGGGTCTTCCGGGCCGGCCTCGGTCTGGCCGCTCCGCTCGAAGCGCGCCAGCGACCGGCTTGTCGTGACGCCGATATCGAAGCAGCGGCCTGTGACGCTGTTGTCGCCCTCCCGCTGCCAGCCGACGAAACGGCGCAGCAGATCCGCCGGGTCGAGGGCGCGGCAGGCGATGAGCGAGTCGGCCAGGCAGAGCGCCATGCTCATGTCGTCGGTCCATTCGCCGGGCTTCAGCCGAAAAGGGCCGCCGCCGATGAGGTCGCGAACTTCCGGCAGCGTATCGCGCCGCGTGAACTCCAGAGGCGCGCCGAGCGCGTCGCCGACGGCAAGGCCCAGCAAGGCGCCCAGAGCGCGATTTTTGGTATCAACAGGCATTTTGGGAGGCCCTTGCAGCGAAGGTTCGGGAGAGGCACTGCCAATATTCAATTCAGCGGCCGAGAAATGAACACCCGCTGAAAAATGGCCCGACGATGTTGCCGGAAAGTCACTTCCTGGGATCACCCGCCCCTGGAGCTGGCGCGAATGCGCTGGCGCGGTAGGCTTGCGTCACACCGCCGAAACAGAGATCGTCGATCTCTCCCATCGGGTCTTTGCCAGTGCCCGCCGCCAGCCATGGGTCGACCTCTTGCAAGCTCGCGTCACATTCCCGAACAAGGTCCTGCCCTATCTGCTCGTCGCGCCGCAGATCGTCATCACCCTTGTTTTCTTCTTCTGGCCGGCATCGCAGGCGATCTATCAGTCGACGCTGCGGGAAGACCCCTTCGGCCTGCGCTCGCGCTTCGTCGGCCTCGGCAATTTCCGGCAGGTGCTCGGCGACCCGAACTATATCCATTCCGTCGAAGTCACCGCGATTTTTTGCGGCGCGACCGCGATCTCGGCGCTGGTCATCGCGCTTCTGCTGGCCGTGATGGCAGACCGGGTGATCCGCGGCCGCGGCCTCTACCGGACGCTGCTCATCTGGCCCTACGCGGTGGCGCCCGCCGTCGCCGGCATGCTGTGGCTGTTCCTTTTCAACCCTACAATGGGCACGTTTGCCTTCCTGCTCCGAGACGCCGGGGTGAACTGGGACCCGCTCCTGAACGGCCCGCAAGCCATGGCGCTGGTCGTCGCGGCCGCTGCCTGGAAGCAGATCAGCTACAATTTCCTCTTCTTCGTCGCCGGGCTGCAGGCGATCCCGAAGTCGTTGATCGAGGCGGCGGCTATTGACGGCGCCGGGCCGGGGAAGCGATTCCGCACGATCATCTTCCCGCTGCTCGCGCCGACCACCTTCTTCCTGCTCGTCATCAACACGGTCTACGCCTTCTTCGACACCTTCGGCATCATTCACGCCGTCACGGGAGGCGGCCCGGCCAAGGCCACCGAGACGCTCGTCTACAAGGTCTACAATGACGGCTTCGTCAACCTGCAGCTCGGCGTGTCGGCGGCGGAATCCGTCATCCTTATGGCGATCGTCATTGCGCTCACGGCCTTCCAGTTCCGCTATGTGGAGCGGCGGGTGCATTATGGGTGATCGGGGCGCTTGCAGCCCCCTCCCCCCTTGCGGGGGAGGGCTGGGGTGGGGGGAAAGCCGTGGCCCTCAGCGTAGCTTCCTTCCCCCCTCCCTGAACCTCCCCCGCAAGGGGGGAGGGAAAAGCACCCGCTCATGATCGAGAACCGGCCCCTTTCCACTCTCCTCGCCCACCTCGTGCTGATCCTCGGCGTCGCGGTGGTGGCGTTTCCGATCTATTACACCTTCGTCGCCTCAACCCTCCCCGTGCGGGAAATCCTCCGCCCGCCCCTGCCGCTTTGGCCAGGGGACCAGTTCTCGGAGAATTACGGCCAGGCGCTATTCGGCGGCGTCGGCCGGATCGGCGGCGTCAGCGTCTCGCGGCTCCTGTTCAATACCACCGTGGTGGCGCTGGCCATCGCCGTCGGCAAGATCGTCATCTCCATCCTGTCGGCCTACGCGATCGTCTTCTTCCGCTTCCCGCTGCGGATGGTGTTCTTCTGGATGATCTTCATCACGCTGATGCTGCCGGTGGAGGTCCGCATCGTGCCGACGTACCGCGTCATCGTGAATCTCGGCCTGATCGACACCTATACGGGGCTGACGCTGCCGCTGATGGCGTCGGCGACCGCCACCTTCCTGTTCCGCCAGTTCTTCCTCACCATCCCCGGCGAGATCGTCGAGGCGGCGCGGGTGGACGGCGCCGGGCCGCTGCGCTTCTTCCGCGACATTCTGCTCCCCTTGTCGCGCACCAACATCGCCGCGCTCTTCGTGATCCTCTTCATCTATGGCTGGACCCAGTATCTCTGGCCGCTCCTCGTCACCAACAACAACCAGATGACCACGATCATCATCGGCCTGCGGAAAATGATCTCCTTCGCCGACGCCGATACGCCCTGGGACCTCGTCATGGTGACCACGATCTTCTCGATCCTGCCGCCGATCGCCATCGTCGTCCTGATGCAGCGCTGGTTCGTCAAGGGCCTGATAGAGACGGAAAAGTAGGACAGACCGGAGATGGCCACCGTCCAGATCCGCCAGGTGCGGAAGACCTATCCCGGCCACTCGGCCGAGGTGATCAAAGGCATCGACGCCGACGTGGCCGACGGCGAGTTCCTGGTGATGCTCGGACCGTCCGGCTGCGGCAAGTCCACGTTGCTTCGGATGGTCGCAGGGCTTGAATCCATCAGCCACGGCGAGATCGCCATTGGCGGGCGGGTCGTCAATGCGATGGAGCCCAAAGACCGCGACATCGCCATGGTTTTTCAGAACTACGCGCTCTACCCGCACATGACCGTCTACAACAACATTGCCTATGGCCTGCGCATCCGCGGCCTGTCGAAGGCGGCGATCGATGCCAAGGTCCAGGAAGCCGCCGCTCTCCTGGAACTTTCACCCTATCTCGATCGCAAGCCCCGCGCGCTGTCCGGCGGGCAGCGCCAGCGCGTCGCCATGGGCCGGGCCATCGTGCGCGAGCCGGCCGTCTTCCTGTTCGACGAACCGCTGTCGAACCTCGACGCCAAGCTCCGCACCCAGATGCGCGTGGAGATCAAGCGGCTGCAGGCGCGCCTCGGCGTGACCAGCCTGTACGTGACGCACGACCAGGTGGAGGCGATGACGCTCGCCGATCGGCTGATGGTGATGAACGCCGGACGGGCCGAGCAGGTCGGCACGCCGATGGAGGTCTACCATCGCCCCGCTTCGGTCTTCGTGGCCGGCTTCATCGGCTCTCCCGCCATGAACTTCCTCTCCGGCCGCGTCGACGACGACGGCGAAAGCGTTGCGCTTCCCGGCGGCGAGCGGCTCGTTGCGCCTGCTGCGCTTGCGCACGCCGGCCGCAGCGTCACCGTCGGCATTCGCCCGGAGCACTTGGCTCTTCAGGCCGACAGCGGGACGCCGGGCGCGGTTCACGTCACCGCCGAACTCGTCGAGGCGCTCGGCGCCGACACGCTCGTCCATGGCCGGGTCGGCGCCGATGGCGGCGCGATCCTGGCGCGGCTTCCAGGCAACGCCACCGTCCGGGCCGGCGACCGCCTGGCATTTGCGGCGCCGACGGAGGAGCTGCACCTGTTCGACCCGGAAAGCGGCCGCCGGCTGGAGAGCGCAACGAATTACGCTTGAGATCGTTCAGGGTTGGGTCAGGCTAGCGTAACTGCCCTTCGCCTGTTCTTTCACGCCGTCGCAGAGCTAAGAAAAGTCTTGGCCCGACGCACACCCCAATTCCGGGATCATTTCGCCAGAATCTCTAGCGACAACCTCAAATCTTTCGAGGAGATGACTTTATGCATTATCATGTTACGCGCGGGGCCGCGCTGGCCCTTTCAATTGCGGCGCTGTCCTTTGGGGGGCCCGCGCAAGCGCAGGAATCCGACTTCCTGAACCGCTTCGAGGGAACCTTCAAAGGCGGCGGCAGCGTCTCGCGCAATGAGACGGAAAACGCCACCAAGGTGAATTGCACCATGAAGGGCACCGCTTCGGAAAGCAGCCTTTCCATGGGCGGCACCTGCCGGGCGGCCGTAATCTTCTCGCGCAAGATCAGCGCCGATCTGGCGGTGGATTCGTCTGGTCGCTACACCGGCACCTATGTCGGCTCGTCGATCGGTCCGGCCAGCCTATCCGGAAAGCGCAACGGCGATTCCGTCAACCTGACCATCACCTGGCCGAAAGAGGTGCGCGGCGACACCAAGGCCGCCATGACCATCCAGAATTCCGGCAACGGTCAGGTCTCCATCACGATCACCGACGAAGTCCCGGCCGGCGGCCCGCAGCAGCAGGTCAGCAACATCTCGCTGTCCAAGGGCTGACGCGTTCGGCGCGCCGGGCTCTCTTGGCTCGGCGTGTCATAACGCGAGCGCCCGCTCCGGCTGGGCCGCCGATTCGTTGCAGCCCAGCACCTGCTGGTCGAAGTCGATGATGGAGCCGGTCATCATGCCGGATTCCTCGCTCGCCAGATAAGCTACGGCCCGGGCGACTTCCGCCGGCTTGAGAAGCCGCCCGAAGGGCCTCTCGGCTTCGGCGCGCGCCAGCCAGTCATCGGCGGCGTCGTGATAGGTCTTCTGGATCTTCTCCTCCCC
>JACCSN010000981.1 GCA_013812985.1 Hyphomicrobiales bacterium
GCTGGGTCAGCCGCCGGTATCTCAGTGGAGAGTAGTGTCGCTTAACTGATCGGCCGTTCAGGCGATGCCGAGCACCTTGATCTGCTCCGGCCAGGCGCTCGGAAGCGTGTGGCAGAGCGACAGGCGCTTGGCGCTGAGATCGGCGGGCTGTTGACCGCTGAGGATCGCCTTGATGATCTCGGGAGAGAGGAAGCTGAGCCGGAGGATGCGGGTGAAGTAGGACGAGGTGACGCCGATTTCCTGAGCGAGCTCGCCCATCGTCTTGCCGTCGCTCTGGAGCACCATGGCTTGGAAGCGCTGAGCGCGTGCAAGGAGACGGAGCAAACTTCGGTCCGGCTCGCGTCTGGGACCGCCGCCGGGGCCCTCGATCAGCAGCCTGGTTTCCATTCCGGCGCGCTTGAGCCGGGCTGGAACCGACAAGATGATGCCGGGCTCGCTGTCATCAAGCCGAGAGCACCGCGCCGGATCGAAGCCGGGATCGGCAACCTCCACGATGACAGACGCGCGCAGCGCGATCTCGACTGTCTCCCGCCGCACATCGACCCGGGTCAGGAGCTGCTGCAGGATTCCGCGCTTGGCGGATGGCTGAAGCGTCGGCCAGCGCCGCGCCAGATCGCCGGCCTGACAGACCGCGACCTGCCGCTTGGCGATTTCAAATCGGAGGAGTTCGATGGCGGTGAAGACCGCGTCCGAATCGCTCAAGAAAGCTAATACCCGCGCTTCCACCAGGCTCTCCACATCGCCTGCAGGCACGCGACGGCCGAGCTCGACGGCAGCTCGCCCCTGCGTGAGGAGGGTCTGGCTGACGTAATAGCGGTAGCGCGTTCCCTTCTTGTTGGCGTGACTGGGCGTCATGCGCTCTCCGGCATCATCGTAGAGCAGCCCGGCAAGCAGGCTCGAGCCGGCGGCATCGCCTCCGGTTTTGCGCTCGACCCGGTTCTCGGTAAGCAGCACCTGCACCTCCTGCCAGAGCTCCTCGTCGACGATCGCCTCGTGCTCGCCGGGATAGCATTGCTCCTTGTGGACGATCTCGCCGCGATAGATGCGGTTCTGCAGCATCAGGTAGAGCGCGCCGCGGGCGAGCGGGTTACCGCCGCTCTCGCGACCGAAGCGGTCCACGCGTCGCTTGCTGACGATGCCCGATCGAGCAAGCTCCTCCTTGAGCGCCCGCACCGAACCGAGATCGGCATAGCGGCGATAGATATGACGGACCGTCTCCGCCTCATCTGCGACGACCACCAGCTTCCTATCCTGCACGGCGTAGCCGAGCGGCGGCAGGCCGCCCATCCACATGCCCTTCTGCTTGGACGCCGCGATCTTGTCGCGGATCCGTTCGCCCGTGACCTCGCGCTCGAACTGGGCGAAGGAGAGCAGCATGTTCAGCGTGAGCCGCCCCATCGAGGTGGTCGTGTTGAACGACTGCGTGATCGATACGAAGCTGACGCGATGCCTGTCGAATACCTCGACGATCTTGGCGAAGTCGCCGAGCGAGCGCGTCAGCCGGTCGACCTTATAGACCACCACATTATCGATCTTCCCGGCCTCGATGTCGGCGATGAGCCGCTGCAGGGCCGGGCGCTCCGTCGTGCCGCCCGAGAAGCCGCCATCGTCGTACATCTGCGGCAGCGCGGCCCAGCCCTCATGCTTCTGGCTGAGGATATAAGCCTCGCAGGCTTCCCGCTGCGCATCGAGCGAGTTGAACTCTTGGGCGAGTCCCTCCTCGGAGGATTTGCGGGTGTAGATGGCACAGCGGATGTTTGCAGCGCGGGGCCGCGGACGTACTGGCTTACGCATGAATGGGCTCCGTCGGATCCTGCGCGGCTAATGCCTCCGCGGAACACGGCACGGCGGCAGCCCCACGCTCCTCCCTTCCCCGCTTCCCGGCGCCCGCGAGCCCGAAGAAGCGCGGGCCCGACCAGTGCGTCCCGGTGATCTCAAGGGCAATGGCCGACAGCGACCGCCAGCTCCCGCCGCGCCGGCTTGGCAACGGCACCGGCCTGACTGACGAGCGCCTGCCGCTCCATCA
>JACCSN010000990.1 GCA_013812985.1 Hyphomicrobiales bacterium
TGTGCTTGAGGTCGCCATGGGCCCGCTTGAGGAGCCGGCTGTTCCAGCTGAGCACGGCGACGAGAAGCAAGCCGGAGATGATGAGGCCGAACATCAGGCCGGAGAAGCGCCAATGGAGCCGGACCAGGGCCTCGTGATCGCCCGCGGCGCGCGCCGCCATGTGGCGGTTGGCCTCCGACGCGAACCCAAGCAGGTCTCGTTCGAGTGGCGCTAGCAGTTTTCGCAGGGGTTCCACGGCAAGGTTGGGCCCGGCAGGCGTCAGGATCGGGTCTAATGTGTGAGCGGCGCCCTTGAAGGCCTCGTAGACCTGGCGGCGGCTTTCGCCTCCTTGAATGTAGGTCTTGAACTCGCCCTCGCCGAAGAGCTGAACGCGATTGTACATAATCTCGAACCGGAGGCGAACCGCTTCCAGATTTTGTTGGGTCCGATCGTTTGCGAAGTTCAGCAGCGCCTTGTCGAGCCGCAGCAACTCGATGACGGCCTGGTTTGCGTCGAAAGCGAAATTATAGCCAAGAACCTTGTCGAGGCCAATCTGTCGTTCGCGGATGATAGCGGAGGTAAAAAGGCCGGCGACGACCAAGGCGAGGATCGTGCCGACCAGAAACACCTGAACGATTCTTGTCGCTTTCATCCCGATCCCGCGCGAACCAAACGCCAGTTTACTGGACGTTCAGCTCCTTGATTTGCCAAACGGAGCGGCTGTAGTACTTATCGGTGCTCAGGTCTGGATTGCTGTCGTACGGATACACAAGCCAGAGGGGACCTTTGTCCCGGATCGGCATGATCTGCCCATCACGCTTGATCGCCAGGATCACGCCGAACTCCTCGAAATCCGTGATGGGCACCGTGCTCTGGTAATCGTTCAGAGCGGTAAGGGTGACATCGGTTCCTTTAGCGCCGACATAGTCCATGAGCGCCGCCATCGGAACGCCCTCGAACTCGACGGGATTCTCATACCACGGCGTCTGGGTGCTGATCTTGGCCGAGCCGATGGATTCGAGCATTTCCCGGTCAAAAAGCGCCACATCACCTTCATTTGTGTTGGCGATGTTGCCGCCGATCGCCAGGATCGGTTCGCCCGCCGGCTTGGGCAGCGAAGCCGCCGAAGCTGGGGTTTGCAGCGCGAACAAAGCCGCCGCTAGAAGAGCCATAGGGCGGAAAGCATTGATCGTCATCTTGGTCTCCGGTTCCGACGAAATGTCGGTTCATCGGTCATATTTTTCGCTATTCGCGCTAAGAAACGATTACGCATTCCGAGAAGAAGCGCGCTTCCGCAATCATTCTAAAAATCCGGTAAATTTGGCCCAATCACCTAAAGCCTGTCGTAAAGACGTCCCTGCCAGATAGCGAGAGACACCATCCCGCGACGCAGCCATGCCGCGCCCGGCAGTGGGGGAATGCGTATCTTGGTCAGCGCCACCAACTGCTCGGGCCGCCCAAGAGCGCCTTCGGCGAGGAGCTTGCCGACGTAAGGCGCCAGCGCCACCCCCTGCCCGGAATAGCCGCCCGCCGCCCACACCGCCGGCGCGATCTCCCGGACATAGGGAAGCCGCGGCGCCGTCACGGAGACGACGCCGCCCCAGCCATGGGCGATGCGCGTGGCCCTGAGCCGCGGGTAGATCTCCAGCATGTGCGGCCGCACGAAGGCGCCGATGTCGGCGGGGACGCTGCCGGCGCTCGATTCGCCGCCACCGAAGATCAGGCGGTTGTCGGCGGTCTTGCGCCAGTAGCGCACGACGAAGCGGCTGTCGGCCGCCGCTTCGCCTCCGGGCAGGATCAAGTCACCCTCCGGCCGGAGCGGATCGGTGATCACAACGAAGGAATTGATGCCGACCATGCGCCGCCGCGTGATCCGCTCCAATCCTCCGGAGCGGCCGTCGGTGGCTAAGATCACATGGGCCGCCCGCACCTCGCCGCGCGCGGTCCGCACGACCGGGTCCCCAGCGTCGCCAAGCGAAAGCGCCGGAGTCATTTCGTGGATCGAAGCGCCGAGCCCAGCGGCGGCGCGGGCGAGCCCCAGCGCGAAGCGATACGGGTCGAGATGGCCGCCGCCGGCGTCCCGGAGCGCGCCGGCGAAGCGTTCCGAGCCAAGCGCGGCGACGGTTTGGGCGCGGTCGAGGAGCTCGACGCGATCGTAGTCGTAGCGAGACCTGAGCGCCTCCACGAGAACGGCGGATTCGGGGATGAGCGCCGGCTTGTGCAGCGCCTCGATCACCCCGGCGCGAAGCTCGCAAGGGATCGCGAAGCGCTCGATCAGCGCGCGGACCAGCGCCTTGGCCTCCTCGGCCATGTCCCAGAGCCGCTTGGCGCGCTCGAAGCCGAAGCGTTTCTCCAGCCAGAGCACATCGCGCCGCTGGCCGGAATGGATCTGCCCGCCGTTGCGGCCGGAGGCGCCGCCCGCCACCTCGCCGGCCTCGACCAGCACCACGTCGGCGCCCGCCTCCGCAAGGTGGAGGGCCGCGGACAGGCCGGTAAAGCCGCCGCCGATGACGCAGACATCCGCCCGGCGCGAGCCGTCGAGCGACGAATAGGCGGGCACATCGCCGGCGGCCAGGCGGTAGAACGAGGGCGGAAAGGCGCGCGGCATGAACGATCCGGAACGCAAACGCTTCCCCGC
>JACCSN010000014.1 GCA_013812985.1 Hyphomicrobiales bacterium
CGGACCAGTCGCGCGATGCGATGAACCGCCCGGTCCGAATAGCCCGCTACCCGCGCTTCTCCATTCTGGTCGCGGATTCCGATCCGCGGTAGCGGTTCGTGCGAAGCTAGCCTTGCACCGGGAGCGGGTCCGGGCGGAACAGCGCCGAGCGAAGGTCTGCCAGGTAGGGATTTTCCAGCCTGCACTGGGCGAAGTCGCCCGGCTCGTAGTCGGCCACGATCAGCGCCGCGCGGTCCGCGGGTGCCTGTGCAGCGAGCGAGCCGTCCGGCACGGCGATGCAGGAGCGGCCGGCATAGGTAAAGCGGCCGTCAGATCCCGCATGGTTGGCGTAGATGACCGCGACCTGGTTTTCGAAGGCGCGCACCGGCAAAATTTTTCCGGCGATGAATGCCGCATGCTCGCTGTCAGGCAGCGCCGTCGGCACCACGACCAGATCGGCTCCGGCACTGGCAAGGTGGCGCACCGATTCCGGGAACTCGACATCGTAGCAGATCAGCAGGCCGACTTTCACGCCGTCGAAATCAATGATTTCCGGGGCTTTGTCGCCCGGCTGGAACAGTTCCCGTTCATACGGGCCGTAAAGGTGGCACTTCCGGTAGATGGCGCGTCGTCCGTCGGGGCGGACCAGCGCAGCGGAGTTGTAGACGGCGTCACCAGCGCGCTCGGCGAAGCCTGCCACCACGGTGACTCCATGCTGCGCGGCGATGCTGGCTAGCCCCGCGACCTGGCGCCCGTCGGGGGCATCGGCAAGGTCACGGATCCGGTCGCCTGCTCCGTATCCCGTCGTCGCGAGTTCCGGGGCAACCAGAAGCGAGGCGCCATCTGCGGCCGTAGCGGCGGCCGCATCCCGGATGGCGGCGAGGTTTGCGTCGAGGTCGCCCGAGCGCGCGATCATCTGGAGAGCGGCGAAGCGCATCAGCTCTCCTTCGACGCCCAGGCGCCCAGCAGCCGCGGCAGGTCGCCGAACCGGGCGAACAGGCCGAAGACGAGCGCGGCGGTGATAACGAACACGACCGTCACGGCGGCCATGGTCGGCGTGTAGCCATAGCGGAGCGAGTTGAAAATCTTGATCGGCAGGGTCTCGATCGTGAAGCCGGCGACCATATAGGCGACAATGTATTCGTTGAGCGACAGAACGAAGGCGAAAGCGTAGCCGGACAGGATATAGGGGCCTACCAGCGGCAGCAGGACGGTGCGCAGCACGGTACGCTCGTCGGCTCCCATCGTCCGCGCCGCCTCGACAATCTCGGGCTCCACGGAAGCGAAGCCGATGGAAAGCGTCACAAGCGGCAGGGTCACGAAGAAGATAGCGTGGCTGAACACCACCGTCCACGGCGCGCCATAGGCGCCGAACGTCGCCCAGAAGGACAGAAACCCGAGCGCCGTGATCACCGGCGGCAGGATGAACGGGGCCAGGCCGACCGCCTGCAGAAGGCGGCCGAAGTAGGAGTCGCGTCGCCACAGCGACCAGGCGAGCGGGAAGGCGATCGCCAGGGACAGGGCGGCAGCCGACGCCGCAACGACGACCGACGTGAGGAGCGCCTTCCGCCAGCCCGGATCGGTCACGATCTGCGCGTACCAGGCGAGCGAGAATCCCTGCGGGGGGAATTGCAGTGTCTTTTCCGCATTCACCGACACGCCGGCGACGACGATGATCGGCCCGGCGAGGAATAGGGCTACTAGGGCAAGCAGCAGGCGTTGTCCCCAGCGCGATCTCACGCAGCGCTCTCCTTGCGGCCAAGGAAAAGCGCGACGCCCACAAGCCCCAAGCTGACCAGCACAAGGAAGACCGCCATGGCCGCCGCGAACGGCATGTTCGACTGGTAGATCGCCTGGTCGGTGATCAGCACCGAGAGCGTCCAGTGCTGTGGCCGCCCGAGCAGCTGCGGCAAGAGGTAGGACCCGAGCGCGAACACGAATACCATGATGAAGGTAGCGACGAGCGCATTGCGCAGGATCGGCACTACCACGTTGCCGAAGGCGAGCGCGGGTGCCGCGCCGAGCGTCCGGGCGGCTTCCACCAGCGAGGGATCAAGCCGGGAAACGGATGGGTAGAGGACCAGCACGGTATAAGGAAAGGCCTGGTAGACCATGCCGGCGAGCACCGCCGCAAAGCTGGGCGACAGCGAGGCGGCTTCCGCCATGAGGCCAACGGCCACTAGCAGATTCGTGATCCCGGCGGTGCGCGACAGCAAGGTCGACCACGCGAAGCCGATGATCACCTCGGACAGGGACAGGATGGCCAGCAGCGCCACCAGCCAAACGACCTGATGCCTGCGGGCAAGGCGCGTTAGGCGGTAGGTAAAGGGCAGGCCCACGCCGACGCAAATCGCCGCAACGAGCGCGGCAAGCATCAGCGAGAAACCGAGCCGCAGGGCGAAGAAGCCGGTCAGGAACCGGGCATAATTCTCCAGCACGAAATCCGGCGTGTAGAAGGCGCCCTGCACACGCTGGAAGAAGCTCACGGCGATCATGATGCCGAAAGGCACGATGAAGAACATGGTCAGCATGACGGCCGGGAAAGCGAGGGGCAGGAACGCCGCCGGACCTGCTCCGCTTCGTCGGCTCATGCCGCGAGCACCACGCAATCTTCGGGCTTGATCAGCAGCCCCACTTCGGCGCCTTCGCGCATCGGCGGGCGGTCACGCCGCGACGAGACGGCAACGATCTCCTGACCGCCGCTGCGCACGAAAGTTTCCACCGTCGCTCCGAGGTCGCGGACAAAGACGACCTCGCCCCGCAGCGGCGCCGATTGCGGATCGACCAGGCGGATGTCTTCCGGCCTGATCGAAAGCGTGACCTCGCTTCCATCCGAAAGCGCGAGGCCGGGGATCACTGCGACGGCCATCGACCCTGCGCCTGCACCGCTGCCCGCTCTGATCAGGTTGGTGGCACCGATGAACCCGGCGACGAACGCGTCCCGCGGCTTGCGGTAGATCTCGAGCGGCGACCCGGCCTGCCTTATCCGGCCCTCGCCCATGACGACGACGAGATCGGCCATCGTCATCGCTTCCCTCTGGTCGTGGGTCACGACGATCGTGGTGATGTTCAGCCGGCGCTGCAGCTGCCGCAATTCCACCTGCATCGCTTCGCGGAGCTTCGCGTCGAGCGCCGAAAGCGGCTCATCGAGCAGGAACAGCTTTGGCGAGCGCGCCAGCGCGCGGGCAATCGCCACCCGCTGACGCTGGCCGCCGGAG
>JACCSN010000023.1 GCA_013812985.1 Hyphomicrobiales bacterium
GTTGCACACTCAGCACTAGCGATCAAACGATCGTCAACCCCAGTAAGGAGAATACAATGCCAAAGCTTCACGTTATATTTGCCACATCTGCCGCGGTCTTCAGCCAGCTCGGGTTGGCCTTCGCCCAGGACACTTCGATGCAGGGTCACAACATGGCCGCCATGGAGCTTCCGACCGCGTGCCAGACCGGCGAGGCGCCTGCGATGCCCGGCATGGAGAACATGGAATCCATGATGCAAGGCATGGATGAAGACCAGAAGGCGTTCATGCAGGGAATGATGCAAACACACGACCCGATGATGAAGGGCATGATGGCCGAAGACACCGATGTCGCCTTCGCCTGCGCCATGATCCCGCATCACCAGGGCGCGATCAACATGGCCGAGGTGGAACTGCAGTATGGCGACAGCGACGAGATGAAGGAGATGGCCAGGAAGATCATCGACGCTCAGAAGCAGGAAATCGCCGAGTTGACCCAATTTATCGAGGGTCAGGCCCAATGATGCACCACCTCAGCGCCGAAATGCAGAAATGTGTCGACGAATGCCTGCGCTGCTATAGCGTCTGCCTGCGGATGGCGATGACTCACTGCCTCGAAGTCGGCGGCGAGCATGTCGCTCCGCCGCATTTCCGGCTGATGATGGCCTGCGCCGAGATCTGCCGGACATCGGCGCATTTCATGTTGATCGGCTCGGAGCATCACAAGCACACTTGCGCCGAATGCGCCGAGATCTGCGAGCAATGCGCCAGGGACTGCGAACGGCTTGGCGACATGCAGGAATGCGTGGACGCGTGTCGCCGTTGCGCCGAGAGCTGCCGCAAGATGGCCGCCTGATGCAAACCTCCGGCGCCGAGCCTTTCGGCGCCGGAACTCTGCCTCCTCAATTCCGATGCGCGGCCACAAAGCTGCCTGCTTAGGTCCCGAGACTCCCGGCATGCCGTTGCTTACAGCGCCTGTCCCGCCCCGCCCCTTAGCGACGCCGACGAACGGCGCTTGTCGCCGCCTCTTTCTCGCAGCCGCGATCCTGTTTGCGGCGAGCACGCCGGGAACCGCGGAGGCGCTCAAGAAGGCGGACGGCGGCGTTCCCGTCCAGATCGCGGCTCGTCCGGAAGGCGGAGTTGACGAAGCTCGTCTTTCGCAAGCGCTGGACGAGGCCGCTGCCTTTCCGTCGTTGCGGACCGTGATCGTCGCCCGTGACGGGGAAACAGTCGCTGAGCGTCGGTTCCGCGGTCCGGGCCTGGACACCCCGGTGAACGTGAAATCGGTCGCCAAGACAGTCATTGCGGCGCTCGTGGGAGCTGCGATCGAGCGCGACGTCCTGAAAGGGGTAGAGCAGACCATCGCGCCTCTGCTCGGCGACAGCATCCCGACGAACGCTTCTCCCCGCGTGCGGGACATCACCGTGGAGCACCTTCTCGCCATGCGCGCGGGGCTGGAACGGACCTCCGGGGCGAATTACGGGCGCTGGATTCAAAGCCGGAACTGGGTCGCCTTCGCGCTGTCCCGTCCCTTCGTCGACGAACCTGGCGGCCGGATGCTCTATTCCACCGGAAATTCGCACCTTCTCTCGGCCCTCCTCACGCGTTCCTCAGGGCGGAGCACGTTGGATCTCGCGCGGGATTGGCTGGGCGATCCGCTGGGGATCGAGATCCCTGCTTGGGAACGCGATCCGCAGGGTATCTTCCTTGGCGGCAACAACATGGCGCTGTCTCCACGGGCGCTGCTGCGGATCGGTGAGCTGTATAGGAACGGCGGCGTCTACGACGAGGAAAGAGTATTTCCCGAAAGCTGGGTGCGGGACTCATGGACGCCTCAGGGCCGGTCGCAGCACAGCGGGCACGATTACGGCTATGGCTGGTTCATTGCCGAGATGCGCGGACATCCCGTCTATTACGCCTGGGGTTATGGGGGACAGATGATCTACGTGGTCCCCAGCTTGGGGCTGACCGCCGTCATGACGTCCGACCCGGCTGCTCCGTCCGGCAGGAACGGCTATATCGACCAGCTTCACTCCCTCTTCGCGGACGGGATCATGGCGTCCGCCGAACAGGATGCGGACAGCCGGTCAGCTTCGGACGGCGCCCCGGGTTGAGGGCGTTACACCGGCTGCGCGCGGAACGCCGCAAACCTCTGCGCTCAGGACGACCCAGCCGATACTCACGACTTCCGCAAAGACCTCAGGGCCGCCAGCGCAGGAAGTTGGCAATGAGCGCCAGGCCGAGCGCTTGGCTTTTTTCCGGGTGGAACTGCGTGCCGGCGTAGTTGTCGCGGCCGACGATGGCGGTGATCGGGCCGCCGTAATCGGCGCGGGCGATCACATCATCCTCGCGCGCCGCCTGCACGTGAAAGGAATGCACGAAATAGGCATCGAGCCCATCCTCGCCGGTGTGGATGCCGGCCAGGAGCGGATGGTCGCGGAGGGACTCCAGATTGTTCCAGCCCATATGGGGGATCTTCAGGCACGGGTCGGCGGGCTCGATCTCCACCACCTCGCCGGCGATCCAGCCGAGCCCTTCGCTGGCTTCCTTCTCAAGCCCACGCTCGGCCATGAGCTGGCAGCCGACGCAGATGCCCAGGAAGGGTTTTCCGCGCGAGATCACCTGATCGTGCAAGGTTTCGATCATGCCGGGAATGGCGTCGAGGCCGCGCCGACAATCGGCAAAGGCCCCGACACCGGGCAACATGATCCGGTCGGCCCGGGCGACCTCCTCCGGATCGGCGGTGACCAGGATGCGGTCGCCGGTTTCCGCCGCCGCCCGCTCGAAAGCCTTGGCGGCGGAGCGGAGATTACCGGAGCCGTAATCAACGATGGCGATGCTCATCCTTGGCGCGCTCGGCGGAAGCAACGTTATCGGTTGGCGTTGGCCGGGGCATATCCTCAAACGGCGGGACAGCGACGCGTCTCGCCGTTACGCATTTCCTGCGGTCGACCAAGCAGCCGACTGCCTTCAGGCGCAATTTTGCCCGACGACGCCCGGCATTCAGGTGCTCAGGGGCCGCGATCCGCCGCTAATGCATCGTGTGGTCTTGTCTCAACTGGGCGATCTCATCCTTGATATGCAGCTTGCGTCGCTTCAGCGACGCGATTTCCAGCTCGTCAACCCCGGGATGGGCCTGCGCCTCGTGGATCTCGCGCTTCAACGCCTCATGGCGCCGTTCAAGCTCTGCAAGATGCGATTCGACGGACATTCGCGCCTCCATTGCGGTTGGAAACAGTCACGAGTGTGACATAAAGAACCAGCGCTGTCGAACGGTTCCGGAGCGAACCTGGGGCGGATCGCGCTCAGGGTAAATGGCTGAAACGCAGGGTTTTTGGCTCGGAGATGTTCCGCGGTCTCGAGGCTCGTGGTAGGATGCGAGTGACCCACGGCGGGCGGCGAGAATGGATGGCGACGACCGGGTTGTTCACGTCGGTGATTCGGCGATCCGTGGCGAGTTGCTCCGCCTGCGGCAGGAACACCGCGACCTCGACAGCGCTATCGACGCGCTGCAATCGAAGTCCAGTCCCGACAGCCTCCAGATCCAGCGGCTGAAGAAGCGGAAGCTCGGCTTGCGGGACCGGATCGCCGCCCTGCAGGACACGCTCCTGCCCGACATTATCGCGTGAGCCGCGTGGCTGGCGCCGATGTCGCGATCATCATGGGCAGCCAATCCGACTGGCCGACGATGCGGCACGCGGCCGACCGCCTGGACGAGCTGGGAGTCCGCTACGAGGCCAGGATCGCCTCCGCCCACCGCACGCCGGACCGAGTCGTAGCCTTCGCGAAAGGAGCGCAAGCGGCGGGCTACCAGATCATCGTGGCCGGGGCGGGCGGGGCGGCGGCTCTGCCCGGCATGATCGCCGCCCTGACGGCGCTTCCGGTGCTGGGCGTGCCGATCGAAACGGGCGCCCTGAAGGGCCAGGACAGCCTCTTCTCCATCGTGCAGATGCCGGCCGGGGCGCCGGTGGGCGCGCTGGCGATCGGCAAGGCCGGGGCCAGCAATGCGGGGCTGCTCCCCGCGGCGATCCTGGCGCTCGCCGACGAAGGGCTCGCGGCGCGGCTGGCCGCTTGGCGGGCGGCGCAATCGGCTGCCGTCGCCGAGCGCCCGGTGGAGGAGGAGCTTGGGCTGCGAGGTTCGGAAATCCGCGTACGCCAGTCTGACGAACTTCGTAGAACCAAGATCATCGCGATCGATCACGTCCAGCTCGCCATGCCCGCAGGCCGGGAAGCGGAGGCGCGCGCCTTCTACAGCGGGGTGCTCGGCATGAGGGAAGTGGGGAAGCCGGCGAATCTGGCCAATCGAGGAGGGTGCTGGTTCGAGGCGGGCGCGGCAAGGGTCCATCTCGGCGTGGAAAAGGCGTTCCGCCCGGCCCGCAAAGCCCATCCTGCTTTCATCGTGCCGGATCTCGCCGGGCTGTCCGACAGACTCAACCTGGCAGGCCGCCCTATGCGGACAGACGGGCCGCTTGAGGGCTACGCCCGCGCCTATGTCGACGACCCGTTCGGGAATCGGCTCGAGCTCATGCAACCCGACAAGCCCCTGGATGACCAAGCGCTCCTTGCTTCGAATGCTGATCATAGTGCATGACGCGGCGCTCCGCGGCTGCCCACCAGGATAGAGAATGAACACCGGAACAGAATTATTTCGTGGCGGCCCTACGTGCGCGCCTCGGCCTTCCTGAGCCCGCGAGCATGGCCCGATCGGCGATCCTCAACGTCATGGTGGGCGCCGCCACCAAGGCGGCGCGCACGCTGAAGCGCGACTTCGGCGAGGTGGAGAACCTGCAGGTGTCGCGCAAAGGGCCGGCGGATTTCGTCTCCGCCGCCGACCATCGCGCCGAGGAGATCATCCGCGCCGAGCTTGTCCGGGCGCGGCCCGGCTATGGCTTGCTCATGGAGGAATCCGGCGAGACTCCGGGAGAGGATCCGCAGCACCGCTGGATCGTCGACCCGCTCGACGGCACGACCAACTTCCTGCACGGCATCCCGCAATTCGCCATCTCCATCGCCTTGGAGCGGCAGGGCAAGCTCGCAGCCGCGATCGTCTACAATCCGATCAGCGACGAACTGTTCACGGCCGAGCGCGGCGCCGGGGCTTACCTGAACGATCGCCGGCTTCGCGTCGCGGTGCGGACAAATCTCGCCGATTGCGTCATCGCGACCGGAATGCCGTTCATGGGACGCGGCGACCATGGCGGCTATCTCACCGAGCTCGCCGGGCTGATGCCCGCCGTCGCTGGCATCCGGCGCTTCGGGGCGGCGGCGCTCGATCTCGCCTGGGTGGCGGCCGGGCGCTTCGACGGTTTCTGGGAGCGCGGCTTGTCGCCCTGGGACATGGCGGCGGGAATTCTGCTCATCCGCGAGGCGGGCGGCTTCGCCACCGACCTCGACGGCGGCGAGGCCATCATGAACGGGGGTCATATTGTGGCCGGAAACGAAGCCATACATCGGCAACTCCTCGGGCTTCTGAAAAGTTGACCGCATCCCGGCATTGAGATTTCACCTCTTGGGCGAAACGCGCTACAAATTCTTCGCGAGGGCGCCTCACTCGGGGAGATCGATGGCACGCGACTTCGACCCCTACATGCTTTCCAGCCCGCGCATCTTCCT
>JACCSN010000040.1 GCA_013812985.1 Hyphomicrobiales bacterium
CGACCGGCCCGACCTGTCGCGACGCCTCGCCCTTGTCCGCCAACCCCGCAAGCTGCCGACGGTGCTGAGCCCCGAGGAGCCGGCCCATCACTGGCGGCAACGTCGCAGCCGGCCGGCATCCGAAACCCTTCACCATAGCAGCCGCCCGGGTGTGCAGCTTTGCACGCTCTAAGCGGACACTCACCGGCCGCCTGCTTTGTGCATCTAGCGTTCCAACTAAGCCGAGGTGCAGCACGGCTGCGGTCCACATCGAGTTCAATGCCGCAGGGACCGTGTCGCACGCCCCTGGAAGTAACGCGGCCACAACTTTGGAGATCAGGATGTTCGCTGGGTTGCTCGGTTCCCCTGCGAGGGCGATGGTTTCGCTGCGTCCTGTCGGGCGCCACTTTCCTGCTACCTAATCGGGGCTGCATCCAGTTATATGCCTGGCCGAACCCTTTCTCGAGCGATTACGGCCCGCTGAACTCCCGCTTCGCGTCGGAACGTCGGTAAGGACCATCGGCAAGCTGCTCCAGCAGCGGTTTGACCACGGCTGCGCGACGGTGATTCGCCGCGCATCCGCACGGATCGCTGGCATGGTCTCCGCTCGCGGCTTGCTCCGGAACCGAAGGAGCCGTGACCGCCTCGGTCCCTTCTTTGGCCGCAGTCAGATCCGCGGAATCCCCGATCCCGGTCCCGGAGAGCGTGATCAAAAGCGCCAGAACGCAGCGCTGCGGAAGTCTGCGACCGGCAGGGCGATCCTTTCTCCGAGGTCCGTTGCGGCGGTCCGTCGTGATGGGTAGACGAGGAGGGAGCGATGTTACAAGAGCGCCTATGAACGCGACGGCAGGTGTGGCCGTATCCGACCGCAATCGGGCTCGCCGGTTCGGCTCTGCCGTGCCTGCGGAGACTGTCCGCGCATACGTCCTCCTTCTGCCGGCAATCGTCGCACTCGGCCTGCTGCTGGTTACACCGCTTCTCGGGCTCATCGCTATCAGCTTCTGGTCGCAGACCGGGTTCACTTTGGATCCCACGCCAACACTCGCCAACTATGCCGCGATCGTCAGGCCGTCGGCAAAACCCACCTATTTCCTCGGCGTCCCGTTCTATCTGGAGAACGCCAGCTACACGATCCTGCTCATCCGCTCGGTTCTGACATCGCTGGCCGCGACGTTCGCGGCCGTTATCCTGGCCTATCCAATGGCCTATTTCCTGGCCTTTCGCGTCAAGCGTGGCAAGCTGGCCTGGATCATCCTCGTCACCGTCCCTTTCTGGACGAGCTATCTGCTGCGTGTCTTCGCCTGGAAGGTCATCCTTGGCTACAATGGCGTGATCAACTCCGGCCTGATGGCGCTCGGGATTGTGGATGAGCCTCTGGAGGTCCTTCTCTACAACCCGGCCGCGGTGACGATAACCCTGGCGCATGCGTGGGCGGCCTTCGCCATCCTGCCCATCTATGTGTCGTTGGAGAAAATCGACCGCTCGCTCCTCGAAGCGGCCGCGGACCTTGGCGACGGGCCGGTGCGGCGCTTCTTCCGGATCACTCTGCCGCTGTCGCGGCCCGGGCTCGTCGCCGCCAGCCTTCTGATCTTCATTCCCACCGTTGGCGATTATGTCACGCCGGCCCTCGTCGGCGGCACGTCTGGGGTGATGATCGGCAACCTGATCCAGTCGCTCTTCGGCAAGAGCAACAACGCGCCGCTCGGGGCGGCCGTGGCGATCAGCAGCATGGCGGCCATCGCCGCACTGACGCTCGCGCTGATCTGGCCCCTTCACCGACGCAACCGGCAGCCGCTCTGAACCATGCCCTCGCCGCAGCGTGTCGACCCTCTCAGGATCTTCGCGTGCTGCTATATCGCGTTCCTGTACGCGCCGATCGTCCTGATCGTGCTGTTCTCGCTGAACGACAGCCTCTACGTCGCCTTCCCGCTGAAGCAATTCACCCTGCGCTGGTATGCGGCGATGGCCGGGAACCCGGCCCTCCTCGCGGCACTGCGGAACAGCGTTGAGCTCGGCCTGGGCGTGAGCCTGATCAGCACGGCAATGGGCATGTTGAGCGCCAAGGCTGTCACAGGCGTCGGCTTCCCCGGACGGCGAGCGATGCTGGGGTTGCTCGTTGTGCCCCTGATCATTCCGACGCTGATCCTGGGCATAGCGCTCCTGTTCCTTATTCGCCGACTGCTTGGCTGGGACCTGTCGCTTTGGACAATCGGTGCCGGCCACATCCTGCTCTGCCTGCCGTTCACCACCCTCATCTTCGTGTCCCGCCTGGAAGGGTTCGATCGCAGCCTCGAGGAAGCGTCGCTGGACCTCGGGCGCACTCGGTGGCAGACATTCTGGCGCATCACTTTCCCCCTGTCGCTCCCCGCCGTGGTCTCCAGCCTGCTGCTCGCCTTCACGGTCTCCTTCGACGAATTCGTCCTGGCCTTCTTCCTCGGCGGCAACGACACCACCCTGCCGTTGTTCATCTGGAGCCAGCTGCGGTTCCCCGCCAAGCTGCCGACCGTGCTGGCGCTTGGCTCCTGCATCCTGCTCGCCTCTTCGGCGCTGGTTGCCCTGTCGGAATGGCTGCGCCGCCGGGGCCGCGCCACGGACGGGGCGGGCGCCATTCCCTTATGACCGGCAACACTTCTCCGCTGGTCTCGATCCGTGGCGTGTCGAAGGCATTCGGACCGGTGCTCGCGCTGGACGAGGTCAGCCTCGACATCGGCAGCGGCGAGTTCTTCTCGCTCCTTGGCCCGTCCGGCTGCGGCAAGACGACTCTGCTCCGCCTCCTCGCGGGATTCGAAACCCCCTCGCGCGGGTCGATCACGATCGATGGGCAGGATGTCTCGCTCGTCCCGGCGAACCGGCGCCCGACCAACATGGTCTTCCAGAGCTATGCCATCTTTCCGCACCTGAACGTGCGCGACAACATCGGCTACGGGCTGAAGGCGAAGGGGCTCGACCGCCAGGCTATCGCCGTCGAGGTTGAACAGGCGCTGGAGAGGGTGCAGCTCGGCGGCTACGGCAGCCGGCGCGCCAACCAGCTTTCCGGCGGCCAAAGGCAGCGTGTCGCACTGGCGCGTGCCCTCGTCTGCCGGCCCAAGGTGCTCCTGCTCGACGAACCGCTTGGCGCTCTCGACAAGAAGCTGCGCGAGCAGATGCAGGTCGAACTCCGGCACCTTCAGGAGCAGGTCGGCATCACGTTCGTCCTCGTCACCCACGATCAGGAAGAAGCCTTGTCGCTGTCCGACCGCATTGCCGTCATGGGCTCCGGCCGGATCCTGCAGATCGATACGCCCGCCAATGTTTACGAGAAGCCGGCCGGCCGCGCCGTAGCCGAGTTCATCGGCGCGATGAATGTCCTCACCGGCGTCGTTCGCGATTGGACAGCCGACACCCTGACGATCTCGGTCGCGACCGGCGCCACGCTCGCCGCGGTTGGTTCGGCGGCTTCTGTGTCGCCCGGGGAAACCGTGGTCGTGGGAATACGGCCGGAACAGCTGGTTCTTTCGGTCGACCCGCCGCCGGCTGATTGGAACCGGCTCGCCGGCGTCCTCGCATCGGAGACCTACCTTGGCGACCGGCGGCACGCTTACGTCGAGGTCGAGGGGCTGCCGGAACCGGTCGTGGTTGCGGCAGCATCCGGCGGCCGCTCGGCTGCAACGGTCCATCCGGCGCGCGGCGCTGCTGTGTGGGTCGGCTGGCCGGCGGGGTCGACGCTGGTCTTCCCGCAATGACGGCCCGCCCCGGACGGGGGCCGTCGTGACGGGCGAGGCGGCGGCCGTCAGGCAGGTTGAGAACCACTTCATCCCCATGCGGGACGGCGCCAGGCTGGCCGCCCGGCTCTGGCTGCCGGTGGGCGCGTGGGAGCGTCCGGTCCCGGCCATCTTCGAATTCATCCCGTACAGGAAGCGAGACGCCTATCGCAAGGTGGACGACAGCATCCACCCGTACTTCGCGGCGAGGAACTACGGCTGCGTTCGGGTCGATCTGCGCGGCAGCGGCGAATCCGATGGCGTCTTGACGGACGAGTACAGCCCGCAGGAGCTCGACGATGCGCTCGAAGTGATCCGCTGGATCGGCAGGCAGGCCTGGTGTTCCGGCGCGGTCGGGATGATGGGAATTTCCTGGGGCGCCTTCAATGCGCTGCAGGTCGCGGCGCTCCAGCCGCCCGAGCTGAAGGCGGTGATCGCCGTGTCTTTCTCGGACGACCGCTACGCGAACGACGTGCATTACATGGGCGGATGCATGCTCCTCGATAACGTGTCCTGGGCAGCGCAGATGGCGAGCCGACTTACCCGCCCGCCCGACCCGGAAATCGTCGGCCACGCCTGGCGGGCCATGTGGATCGACAGGCTCGAAAAGACGCCGGCGCTGCTTCTGGAGTGGATGCGCCATCAGCGCCGCGATGCCTACTGGAAACGGGGCAGCGTCTGCGAGGACTACGCTGCGATCCGCTGCCCGGTCCTGGCGGTGAGCGGCTGGGCGGATCCGTACCGCAACAGCGTACCGCGTTTGCTTTCAAGCCTCACCGGGTTCCGCCGGGGGATCATCGGTCCCTGGGCGCACGATTACCCGCATACCGCGATCCCGGGACCGCGGATCGGGTTTCTCCAGGAAGCGCAACGCTGGTGGGATCATTGGCTCAAGGATTTCGACACCGGGATTGCCGACGAGCCGCTCTACCGTGTCTGGATGCAGGAGGGGACGAAGCCTGCCCCGTTCTCGGCGGAGCGTCGCGGCCGCTGGGTCGCCGAGGCGGCATGGCCTTTGCCTGACGAGGCTACCGGTGGGTTCTTTCTCGTGCCCGGCCGTTTGACGCGGCAAGCCCCGGATACCGGTGCCGATCTGCACATCCGCTCACCGCAAACGACCGGCAGGGCCTTCGGGAAGTGGTGTCCCTACGGAAACGGCCCGGAAATGCCGCTCGACCAGCGTCAGGACGACACGGATTCCCTCTGTTTCGAGACGGACCCGCTCGACGCGGGGCTGGAAATCCTCGGCGCGCCGGTATTTCACGGTCGCCTTGCGGCGGATGCAGCCCGTGCCCTGATCTGCGCCCGGGTCACTGACGTGGCTCCGGACGGGGCGTCGACGCTCGTGTCCTACGGCCTGCTCAACCTTGCGCATCGCGACAGCCATGAGGAGCCCACGCCGATCATGCCGGGTGAGATGTTCAGTGTCGCAATGAAGCTGAATGAAACAGCCTACGCGTTTCCTCCCGGCCACCGGATCAGGCTGGCGCTGTCCACCAGCTATTGGCCGATCGCCTGGCCGGCCCCCGACAACAGCTCGGTTGCCATCCGCACCCGCGAGAGCCGCCTCCTCCTGCCCGTCCGGACGCCACGAGGCGACGAGGCCTTGCCGACTTCGTTCCAAGCGCCCGTGGTGCCTGAAAGGAGGACTTCGACACTTCGCAATGGCAACTATGAGCGGCGCTACGCGACCGTGACTTCGACGGGCGAAACCGTGATCGAAGCCGTCACAGATCAGGGCGTGCGCCGGATCGATGAGATCGGGCTCACGATGGAAGGCGGAATGATCGAACGATACTCCATCCATCCCGACGATCCGCTCTCCGCCCGCATCGAAGTCACCTCCCGGGACCGGATCTCTCGTGACGACTGGTCCGCCACGACGACGACCCGGACCAGCGTCACATCCACGTCCGATGCATTCGAGGTGGAAGTCCGCTTGGAGGCTTGGGACGGCGAAGCGTTGGTGGTTTCGCGGACCGAGAAGGAGACGATCGCGCGCGACTTGCTGTGATCCACAGCAATCAACTCATTCGATGTTGCAGCGATCTGGTGCGGCAATTAAGCTCCGAGACAACTCTCCTGGGCTCGCCTCCAGAGCCCGGGCGGCACGAAACTATGAGGCAATAGCATGGTGCAGCGAGCTTCCGACCTGGGGTCGCCCCTTTCTCGACGCGCATTCAATGCGAGGCTGGCCGCTTTAGGGCTTGCGGCCGTGGCGCTCCCCGTCGGAGCGCGCCGTGCAAGCGCCGCTGAGGATCTCACCTACTTCACCTGGTCGGGATACGACATACCGGAACTCCACCAGTCCTATGTGGAAAAGCACGGCGCCATGCCGGCGACGGCCATCTTCGCGGACGAGGAAGAGGCTTTCCAGAAACTGCAGGGAGGCTTCACGGCGGATGTCGCGCATCCGTGCAGCTACGCACTGCCGCGCTGGCGCGAAGCTGGCCTTCTAGCGCCGATCGATGTGACCCGTCTTCCGGAATGGCCGAATGTGTTTGACCGCCTCAAGAGCGTCGATGGCGCTGTGGCGGACGGACAGAACTGGTTCGTGCCCATCGAATGGGGACGCAACCTGATCCTCTATCGGACCGATCTCGTCACGCTTTCCCCCGAACAGCAATCCTGGTCGGTGTTGTTCGACGAGAGTCTCAAGGGCAAGATCGCCATGTTCGACGGCGTCGAGCAAGCGGTGTTCGCAGCCGCCTTGGTTCTCGGTTTTAACAACCCGTTCGATCTCAACGATGAGCAGCTCACCGCGGTGAAGGAGCTGCTTCTCAAGCAGAAGGCGCTTCTCCGGTTCTACTGGACCGACCAGACCAACGTCGAACAAGCCCTTGCGTCCGGCGAAGTGGCTGTAGCGCTCGCCTGGGGCGCCTCCTATGTCACGCTGAAGAGCCAGGGAGTGCCGATCGCGGCGCTCGCCCCCAAGGAAGGCGAGCAGACCTACGTCTGCGGCCTGGTCCGCTTGAAGGACTCCCAGGCGCCGGACGATGTGGTCTACGACTTCATCAACTCCGAGCTGGCGCCGGAGACAGGAAAGTACTTCATCGAGCAGTTCAACTACGCGCACGCCAACCGGCGAGCGTTCGACCTGGTCGACAAGGCCAAGCTGGCCGAACTGGACCTCAGCCACCCGGATGACATTTTCAACAACAGCGTCTTTCTCAGCAGCATTGCTACAGAGGAGCTGCGACAGAAGTACAACAAAGTGTTCGAGGACGTGAAGCTCGGGTCCTAACGCGCTGTCGGCTCCCAGCCAAGGTCGCCGGTGAAGAAGACCCTGAGCGCTACGACCTCAATGCCGGCGATAATCAGACGGCGCGAGCGCATGAATGGAAAGCCTTCGTTGGACAAGTCCTTGTTCGTCAGCCGCTGAAGCTGCTCACGGGACCGCGGGCCGGCGACGTTGAACCCGCACCTCCCGCCCATCAC
>JACCSN010000046.1 GCA_013812985.1 Hyphomicrobiales bacterium
GTTCTCCACGGTCAGGATGCCATTGCCCAAAGCCAGGCCGAAATCGACGGCCATGGTCATGATCGCTTTGGCCGATTCATTGGCGACGATGTCGTAGTGGCTGGTTTCGCCGCGGATGACGCAGCCGAGCAGCACAAATCCGTCGAAGCGATCCGCATCGTCCATCTCCAGCACGAACGACAGCGCGGCGGGTAGCTCCAGCACGCCCGGCACGGAAATCCGCTCATGCGTCGCGCCGCGCGCGTCAAGCTCCGCGGCGGCCCCCTTGACCAGCTCGTCGGCGATGTCAGCGTAGAAGCGCGCGTCGATGAGGAGGAAGTGGCTTGGCATGGAAGGGGTGGGTTGTTCTTGAGCGCGCGGACCATGGTCCGGCCGACCGGCTCTGTCCAGCCCGATCAGCCGGCCGCCCTCAAGCGCTCCAGATAGCGGGCGAATAGGTCGACCTCCAGGTTGACCTGGTCGCCTTGCCTGCGCTCGCCCCAGGTGGTGGCCTGGAGCGTGTGCGGGATAATCATCACGCTGAAGCGGCTGCTCTCGACCGCGTTCACGGTGAGCGACGTGCCGTCGAGGCAGACGGAGCCTTTTTCGGCGAGGTAGCGGGCGAGGGCGGGCTCGGCCTCGACGGCGAAGCGCGACATGCCGCCCTCGTCGCGGCGGTCGATGATCGCCGCCACGCCATCAATATGTCCAGTGACCATATGGCCGCCGAGCTCGTCGCCGAGCTTCAAGGCCCGCTCCAGGTTGATGCGGCTGCCGACCCGCCACATCCCCATGGTCGTGCGCGCCAGGGTCTCGGTCGAGGCGTCGATATCGAAATAGCCTTGGCGGCCGGAGACGCCGCGCTCCACTACGGTGAGGCACGGCCCCGCGCAGGCCATCGACGCGCCGAGAGCGATACTTTCCGGGTCGTATGCGGTCGCAATGCGAATCCGCATCCCGGCGTCTAGAGTTCGCAGCGAGAGCACCTCGCCAATGTCGGAAACGATGCCGGTGAACATTGCTAGCGCGCCCGCTCGTATCGGCTCATGCGGTCGGCGCCGAACATGCGGCGTTCGGTCCGCCGGAAACGGTCCGAGTTTTCGATTTCCGCAAGGTCCAAACCGGCGAGCGCCGGCACTACATTTCCGCCGAGGACGACGGAACTCCGGAAGAGAAGCACGTCTTCGACAAGATCCGCCTCAAGGAACGCGCGCGCGATGCGTGCTCCGCCTTCGACGAGCACACGCGTGATCCCCTCATCGCTAAGCCGATACATGCAGGACCACAGGTCAAGGCCGCCCAGCGTCGAGCGCGGGAGAACGAATTTGCGAATCCGGTTGTTCGGCGGGAATCCCTTCGCAGCGCTCATCAACCAGGCCGGAGCGGAACTCTCGGAAAACACGCGAAAGTGCCCGTCAAGCTTGGCTTCGCTGTCGAGAACCACCCGTACCGGCGAGCGGCGTTTCAGCCCCGGCAGCCGGCAGGTGAGCAGCGGATCGTCCGCCGCCACGGTGCCGCTGCCGACCAGGACGGCGTCGAAGCGCGACCTGAGCGCTTGCGCGTGCCGGCGGGCAATTGCGCCGGTGACCGGCACGTTGCCCTCGCCGATGCGTCCGATCGCGTCGTCGGCGGAGACCGCGAGCTTCAGCGTGACATGCGGCATCGGCCCCGCATTCCGGGCGATATGGCCGACATGGGCGCGTTGCGCCTCCGGCGCCAGCAGTCCCGCTGAAATCTCGACGCCGCCGGTCCTCAGGCGTTCAAAGCCTTTCCCCGCTACGCGCGGGTCGGGGTCGGCAAGCGGCGCTACGACGCGGCGGACTCCCGCATTGAGGATGGCATCCGCGCAGGGAGGTGTTTGGCCCTGATGCGAGCAGGGCTCGAGCGACACATAAAGCGTCCCGCCCGCCGCCAGATCGCCGGCTCTCTTCAGCGCGATCGCCTCGGCATGCGGGCGCCCTCCCCGCGCCGTCCGGCCCCGGCTGATGACGCGGCCGTCGCGGACCAAGATGGCGCCGACGGCCGGATTGGGCCAGGTCGTGCCGAGAGCGCCCCCGCCCAGCCGGATCGCCGCGGCCATGAAGCGGCGGTCGTTTTCGTCAGCCATGCTCGGGCGGGCCGGCCTCTTCCCCGGCAAGCTCGCCGACAAAGGCCTCGAAATCCTTGGCCTCGCGGAAATCGCGGTAAACGGAGGCGAAGCGAACGTAGCCGACATCGTCGAGGTTCTTCAGCCCCTCCATGACCAGGAGCCCGATCTCCTGGGCCGGAATTTCCCCCTCCCCCCGGCTCTCCAGCTGGCGGACGATGCCGGACACCATGCGCTCGACCCGTTCCGTCTCCACCGGGCGCTTGCGGAGCGCGATCTGGACGGATCGCATCAGCTTGTCGCGATCGAAGGCGACCCGTCGGCCGGATTTCTTCAGCACGATCAGGTCGCGCAGCTGCACGCGCTCGAACGTGGTGAAGCGGCCGCCGCATGCCACGCAGACGCGCCGGCGGCGAATGGCGGCGGCATCCTCCGTCGGCCGCGAATCCTTCACAGCCGTATCGGCGGCTCCGCAATAAGGGCAGCGCATGAGGTCGGGTCAGCCCCCGTAAATGGGAAAGCGTTCCGCCAGGGACCCGACCCGGCCGCGCACCGCGCCCTCGATCGCCTGGTTGCCCTCCGGCCCGGTCTCGGCCAGACCGTCGAGCACCTCGATGATGAGCCGGCCGATCTCCTGAAACTCGGCAATGCCGAAGCCGCGTGTCGTGCCGGCCGGCGTGCCGAGCCGGACGCCGGAGGTGATCGTCGGCTTTTCGGGGTCGAACGGCACGCCGTTCTTGTTGCAGGTGATGAGGGCCCGCCCGAGCGCCGCCTCGGCAGCCTTGCCGTTCAGCGATTTCGGCCTGAGGTCGACGAGCATCAGGTGGTTGTCGGTGCCGCCGGATACGATGTCGCAGCCGCCCTCGTGCAGCGTGTCGGCGAGCGCCCTGGCGTTCTCCACGACGTTCCGGGCGTAGATTTTGAAGTCGGGCCTGAGCGCCTCGCCGAAGGCGACCGCCTTGGCGGCGATCACATGCATCAAGGGGCCGCCCTGGAGACCCGGAAAGACGGCCGAGTTGATCTTCTTGCTGATCTCCTCGTCATTGGTCAGCACCAGGCCGCCACGCGGGCCCCGGAGCGTCTTGTGTGTGGTGGAGGTCGCCACGTGGGCATGCGGGAACGGGCTCGGATGCTGGCCGCCGGCGACCAAGCCGGCGAAATGCGCCATGTCGACGAACAGAAAGGCGCCGACCTGCTCGGCGATCCCGCGGAAGCGGGCGAACTCGATGAAGCGGCTGTAGGCGGAGCCGCCGGCGATGATCAGCTTTGGCCGATGCTCTTCGGCGAGCCGCGCCACCTGATCGAAATCGATCCGCCCGTCCTCGCGCCTGACGCCGTATTGGACGGCGTTGAACCACTTCCCCGACAGGTTCGGCGCGGCGCCGTGCGTCAGGTGGCCGCCGGCGTCGAGGCTCATGCCGAGGATCGTGTCGCCGGGCTTGGCCAGCGCCAGGAGCACCGCCTGGTTGGCCTGGCTCCCGGAGCTCGGTTGCACATTGGCAAATCGGCAGCCGAACAGGCGCGTCACGCGATCGATGGCGAGTTGCTCGGCCACGTCGACATGCTCGCAGCCGCCGTAATAGCGCCGGCCCGGATAGCCCTCGGCGTATTTGTTGGTCATCACGGAGCCCTGCGCCTCCAGCACAGCGCGCGACACGATGTTCTCCGACGCGATCAGCTCGATCTCATGCCTCTGGCGCTTGAGCTCAGCGGCGATGGCCGCCGCGATCTCGGGGTCGCTCGCCGCAAGATCGGCGGAAAAGAAAGAGTCGCTCCCGCCGGTTGCGCGAGCTGAATTGGAGTGCGGCATTCGCAGGCCTTGAGCATGGTTCACGCGCCGGAGAGCCGGCGGCCGCCGGGCGATAGCACAGCAGCCCGACCTCGCAAAGCCGAGCGCACGACACGGGATGACGCGGCTGTCCTGCAAAGACGGCCACCCAAGCCTTCAAGCGCCTGAACTCAAGGGAGCAAAATTGCGCCCCTAATCGGGGTCAGGCTCGTCGCGCAAAGCTCTTGACGCTCCATCCGGATCGCGCGCGATAACCCGCAGATAAGGGCGTGCGGGCTGATCCGGCTCAGACCGCCCTTGCTCCCAGTCGCGCAACGTGCCGAGCGGGATGGAACAGCGCGCCGCGAACTCCTCCTGCGTCAAGGCCAAGGCGCCGCGGAAGATCTTCGCCTGCCGCCTTGGCGTCGTCCCATCCGAACTCCGCGTCCGTCATTCACTCCTTTAAATCGATAGCAGAGTCGACGGTTTGGGCCTTATTGCGCGACCGGCGAGCCGATCAGACCGGGATCTTGAGCAAGCGCCATCTGGCCCTGGGTGTCGAGCCCGTAAATATCGTCGCGGAAATGCACGACGCCGTCGCCGGTCGTCCAGGCGGTGAAGTAGACGGTGAAAATCGACGGCCCGGCCGCTACGTCCACGTCCAGCCGCTGGCCGGAGCGCACCGTCTGGTCGATGAGCGCCGGGTTGTAGCCTTCATCGCGGAGCACCCAGCTGACCAATTCCCGCACATTCTGGACGCGCACGCAGCCGGACGATTCGAAACGGTAATCGGAGCCGAAGAGAGTCTTTGACGGGGTATCGTGCATATAGACCTGGTGCGGGTTATGGAACGACAGTTTCATGTTGCCGAGCGAGTTCTGGTCGCCAGGATCCTGCTTGAACATGTAATTGGTGGCCTCGTCCGAATACCAGTTCACCTGCGCAGGCTGAATTTCCTGGCCCTGCTGGGTGAATATCCGGATATTCTTCTCCGTCAGGTAATTCGGCTCCTTCTGCATCTTCGGGATCAGGTCCTTCTTGATGATGGAGGCCGGCACCGTCCAGAACGGATTGAAATTGACCTGGTACACACGGCTTGAAAGCAGCGGCGTCTGCCGGTCGACCTTGCCGACAACCGCCGTGTGGCGGGAAGCGACCGCGCCGCCCTCGACGGCCTCGATTTGCGCGCCCGGCACATTGACCATGATGTAGCGCTCCGTCGGAGCGCCCATGGCCCGGATCCGCTCGATATTGGTCCGCAGCTGCGACAGCCGCACATGCGCAGGCACATTAAGAGCCTTGAGAGTGCCTTCTCCAACCACGCCGTCAGCGGGCATGCCGTGGCGCTCCTGGAAGCGTTTGACGGCGGCCTGAACGTAGGAATCGAAGGCCGCCGGATCACCGCTGGTCTGCCGGAGGTCGCCGGACGCGACAAGCCGCCGCCGAAGCTCCACCACATTCGCATCGCGTACGCCGATCCGCAGTTCCTTGTCGGACGGAACGCCTGCCCAGCCACCCCGCGACACGAGGTCCTGATAGGCGAAAATCGCCTGTTCCATGGCCGGAACGGTTTGCGGCGAAAGGATCGGCACGGTGGTCGAGACAGGCCGGGCGATCTGCGATTGGGCGTCGAAGGTCTCGGCCCATTCCGTCTGCTGCACCCCGGACAGCACGTCCTGTGCGAAAGCAGGGCCGGACATCACCGCGGCGGCAGCCACGGCGCTAAACAGAATCGCTTGGCTCGGCTTCATTGACCCGATGTCCCGTATTGCGCGCATCGCAGCGCTCTCAGCTTCATTCCCAGGAAACTATCCGCACACCCATTAAAGCGGTGTAAAGCATGGCGATTCTTTGTTTCAAGGCCCCGGATCCAGCACAGGCATTCTCAAGTTCGCGAAAACTACTCCGTCGGCACTGGTGATCGGCGACCTTTATGGCCCTTCCGTGTCGGCGCGGACCCCGCCGGCAGGTTGTCGGGGCCTTGATCTCCACGGCGGGGCAGCCGACTTTGCTCGTAACAGGCCGCCATCACCGAATCGTGACGATTGCACGCCCGGCGCCGGAATGGATCGTGCGCCTTCCCGTTGGGCGTGCGACACACCCACTTTGGAGGACGACATGATTTTGGATCATCTTCGCACTATTGCGCTCGCGGCCGCGCTCGTTGTCGGGGCCACTGGCGTTGGCTTCGCGCAGACCACCACCGATCCGGCTGCCCCGACGGTCGTGACCGACGCCGATGACGACGGCTTCGATATGGGCTGGCTTGGGTTGATCGGCCTGCTGGGCTTGGCTGGATTGGCCAAAGGCCGGCGCGATACGACGGTTAGGTCGACCACCACCGCGCCCCGGGTCTAGACGGCTCCCTGCCCGCTTGAGGCTCGTGGGGGCTTACGGCCGTTTCCGGCGCTTGATCGGATCGATCAAGTTTGTGCGCACGCAGAAAGGGCCTGTGCGAGGTATTAGCGCAGGCCCGAACATGAAAGCCTCGCCGAACTAGAGCCGGTAAAGTATCTGGTCCGTCCAGAAGCGCTCAAGCCGCTGCAGCGCCTTGTTCATCATCTGAAAGTCCTCGCCGGTGATGCCGCCGACCTTCTCGATGGACTGAATGTGCCGGTCGTAGAGCTCGTTCACGACGCGAGCGACCTCCAGCCCGGTGTCCGTCAGGGAGACGCGCACGGAACGGCGGTCCACCCGCGAACGCTGGTGGCGGATGAAGCCGGCATCGACCAGTTTCTTCAGGTTGTAGGACACGTTCGACCCGAGATAGTAGCCGCGGGTCCGCAACTCGCCCGCGGTCAGCTCCGAATTCCCGATGTTGAAGAGAAGGAGCGCCTGAACGCTGTTGACGTCCGAGCGCCCCATGCGGTCGAACTCGTCCTTGATGACGTCCAGAAGACGTCGATGCAGCCGCTCCACCAGCGTGAGCGCATCGAGATAGAGGGTCTTGGTATCGTCTGGCGCCTGTTCCATCGCTTCATAGCGCGCCGCCGCCTGTTCTGACATAAGCATGTCAAATCCTTATTTTGCCCAGCTTTCTGGGATACGTGATAGTGACATTAGGGACGCGGTTTGAAGATGAACTTAAGCGGAACGCTTAACTAAAGCTTGCCGAAATCGTTCAAGCGAAACTTGGTCTAATTCAATCCAAGCGCGTACGATGCCATTCCCGGTAAGTGAGCGCGAGGAATATGGCGAAAAGCGCGCCGTGCACGGCTACCCGAAGAGGGTAGGAGCCGAAAAGGTCGGCGAAAAGCGTGAACATCGAAATTTCGACGGCCAGCGCGACCGCCCACATCACAGCTCCCCAGGCCGCGCCGACCCACAAGCCCACCGCCGCGAACAGGTCTACGAGCAGCAGCGTCGTCGCCCCGGCGCGCCAAGCCGGATTCAAATCGGAAAATGTCCGCCCGTCCAGCGTGATGCCGAGGATCTGGCAAGCGCGCACCAGCCCAGCCGCGAGCAGCAGCAACGCGATCGCCCGCACGTAGATCGTGGTGATCGGCAGCTGCGAACCCTGCCCGCGCAGCGGGCCGCCAAGCGCGTCGCTCATGGAGGCGATTCTTGGGTGACGTTTCAATGAAACGTCCGTCTAGGCTTAAAAGGACGCGCCCGCCAGCGTCAATGTGCCCGAGGGCGCCGGTTGGAGAGGCATGATCGGCCATGTATCCTGCTCTGGACAATCATGACAGGTCCTTTCGAAGCTCGCGTCCCTGATATCGACCGCATTACCGGCCGGCGCCGCATGCGGCGCAATCGCCGCACGGATTGGTCGCGGCGCCTCGTTCGCGAGACGGTGTTGACCGTCGATGACCTGATCTGGCCGATCTTCCTGACCGACGGCGGCAAGCGGCGCGAGCCTGTCTCCGCCATGCCGGGAGTGGAACGCCTCTCCGTCGATGAGGCCGTGCGCGACGCGGAGCGGGCCGCTCGCCTCGGCATCCCGGCGCTTGCACTGTTCCCCTACACGGATCCGTCGCGTCGCGACCTGACCGGCTCGGAGGCGCTGAACCGGGACAACCTCGTCTGCGTCGCCCTGCGGGCAATCAAGGCGGCCGTTCCGGAACTCGGGCTAATGGCCGACGTGGCGCTCGATCCTTATACCAGCCACGGCCACGACGGGCTCATGGACGGCGAGGACATCGTCAACGATCCGAGCGTCGCGCAGCTCGTTCGTCAGGCGCTGGTGCAGGCGGATGCCGGCGCCGACGTGATCGCCCCGTCCGACATGATGGACGGCCGGGTCGGGGCCATTCGCGAAGCGTTGGACGGCGCCGGATTCGGCAGGGTCCAGATCATGGCCTACACCGCCAAATACGCGTCCGCCTTCTACGGCCCCTTCCGCGACGCGATCGGCACAGCCAAGACACTCATTGGCGACAAACGCACCTATCAGATGGATCCGGGCAACGCGGACGAGGCCCTGCGGGAAGCGGCGGCGGACATCGCCGAGGGCGCGGACATGCTGATGGTGAAGCCCGGCATGCCCTATCTCGACGTGCTCTGGCGCGTGAAGGAAGCGTTCGGCATGCCGACCTTCGCCTACCAGGTTTCCGGCGAATATGCGATGATCGAGGGGGCAGCCCGCAACGGCTGGATCGACGGCGACCGCGCAATGACGGAGAGCCTGCTGTCGTTCAAGCGCGCTGGCGCGGATGGCATGCTGACCTATTTCGCGCTGCGCGCGGCGGAGAGGCTGGCGAAGGGCTGATTCCTGCCCTCGCTTTGAGTTCTGTCAAGCGGCGCTGTCGCCCGGGGCGAACATTCGGCGTTCCCGACTTGAAGCCGACGCCCCGCTTTCCCATCTCGATGCGCGGAAAGGCGGGAGATCATGAGCCAGACATATGCTGCATTCGACGCCGGCGAGGTCGCCTACGACCCGGCGGTGCATCCGGAGCGCTACGAAGGCGTGCGTTCGCGGCGCATGTTCGCGTTCCTGATCGATGCGGCCGTCATCCTGTCGCTCATGCTGCTGGCGAGCCTGGTCATCGCTGTCCTTGGCGTTTTCACCTTCGGACTCGGCTGGTTCCTGTTGCCGGCCGTCTGGCCGGTGGTCGCGATCCTCTACGAGGTGCTGACCAAGGGCGGTTCGGCCTCCGCAACGCCCGGCATGCGCTTCGTTGGCATCGAGCTCCGAACCCAAGACGGCGAGCGGCTGAACTATCCGATCGCCTTGCTGCATTCGCTCGGGTTCTGGTTCTCCGTGACCCTGCTCACGCCGGTGATCCTCGTCGTGTCGCTGTTCACGCCAAGGAAGCAACTGCTCCACGATCTCCTCTTGGGCACGGTCGCGGTCCGCAGCGGCGTTTGACCGCCGCCGGTTCCTCCATCCGCTCGCGACACTAACGCTTTCTTGCCCGCTTGCGCGCGACGGGATGGTGAGTGAGACTGGCGCGCAATGACGAAGTTCGTAACGGACGCCCATCAATTCTACCTGACCGCGCCAAGTCCGTGCCCCTATCTTCCGGGCCGGCAGGAGCGGAAGGTTTTCACCCACCTGGTCGGCCCCGGCTCCGGCGACCTGCACGACCTTCTGACTCAGGGCGGCTTCCGCCGCAGCCAGGGCATCGCTTACCGGCCGGCCTGCGAATCCTGCATGGCCTGCGTGTCGGTGCGGGTCTGCGTCGACTCGTTCCGACCGACGGGCTCGATGCGGCGCGTGCAAAGCTTCAACCGGGATCTGATCGGGCGCTTCCGCACCGCCCAGGCGACAAGCGATCAATATAGCCTGTTCCGGCGCTATCTCGACAGCCGCCACGCCGAGGGCGGCATGGCGCACATGTCGGTGCTCGATTACGCGCTGATGGTGGAGGACAGCCACGTGGAAAGCGGCATCGTCGAATATCGCAGGCGCGGCGTCGACAGCGCCATCACCGGCCGCGACGACGGCGACGTGATCGCCTGCGCGCTGACCGACGTGCTCGCCGACGGCCTGTCCATGGTCTATTCCTTCTTCGACCCCGACCTTACGGAGCGTTCGCTCGGCACCTTCATGATCCTGGAGCACATCGAGCGGGCGCGTAAGCTAGGCAAGCCCTACGTCTATCTCGGCTACTGGGTCGATGGCTCGCCGAAGATGCATTACAAGGCCCGCTTCAAGCCTCAGGAGCGGCTGACGCCCAGGGGGTGGGTCAGGGCGGAGTGACGCTGGCGAAGGGGATCTGAGATGCTTGCAAAAGCGAATCAATCACGCATTCCCGCCGAGGTCGTCTCGGACTCGAGCGTCATGGGCGGCAAGCCAGTTGTCCGCGGGACGCGAGTACCGGCTGAGACGGTCATGGCGTATCTGAGAGCCGGACGATCCTCGCAGGATATATTCGAAAGCTATCCGAGCCTTCCAGTGGACGGCGTCGCCGCGGTTGTTGCTTGGGCCGAACAGCACCATGGAGCCAATTGGCGCCAGGCAACATCGATGAGTGATGGATCGGATCCTTGTTGACGAGTGCCTCTCGACCGCACTTGTCGCGGCGGCGAAAGCCCGGGGACACGACGCGACGCACGTCGTATGGCTCGGCAAGGCCGGCACGCAGGATTGGAATCTCCTGCCGATCATTCTGCAAGGCAGTTTCGTGTTCGTCACCAACGACCGAAGGCACTTTCTGCGCCTTTACGAACACGTCGATGTTCACAGTGGCCTGATTATTATTCTGCCAAACGCCGATCTGGACGAACAGGTGAGGCTTTTTAATCTTGCGCTCGGAAAGGCAGAGGGGCGCGAGGACATGATCAACATGCTCATCGAGGTTGACCAAGATGGGGCAGTTCTGATCCGAGAATGGCCGAAGCTCGGAAGATAGCTGCAGGCGTTTGCATGCCGCGTCTTATCACCCAGCAGGAGATCAGCATCAGACCTCCCCGAACCGGTTTGATTTCGGAAAACCCGGCGGCGCCAGCCGGCCGGCCTGGGCGCGGTCGCCAAGCCAGTCCTTGAGCTCCGCGAGCGAACGCGTGTGGAGCCGCCCTGCCCCATCCGTCCAGGTGAGTCCGGCGGCCCCCGTGAACACCCGGGCGTCGGCGATCTCGCCGTCCTTATAGCGCTGCAGCCGCACCCCCTTGCCGCGCGGCATTTCGGGGAGCTGACCGCGCGGGAACACCACCATCTTGCGGTTGGTCCCAACGACCGCGATGTGATCGCCCTCCGCAGGCGCGCAGATCTTCGCCTCGTCGGCGCCCGCGAGATTGAGCACCTGCTTGCCCTTGCGCGTGTTGGCGACGAGTTCGCTTTCCGGCACGATGAAGCCGTAGCCGCCCGCCGAGGCGACCAGCAGCTTGCGGCTCGGGTCGTGCTGGAAGATCGTCACGACGTCCTGGTCCTTGTCCATGTCCAGCATGAGCCGGACCGGCTCGCCATTGCCGCGCCCGCCCGGCAGCTTCGATGCCTCCAGGGTAAAGACCTTGCCTCCGGTGGAGAGCAGCAAGATCTTATCGGTGGTGGATGCGTGGAAGGCCCGCTTCAGGCGGTCTCCTTCCTTGAAGGTCAATGTGCCGAGATCGGAAAGGTGGCCGCGGAGCGCACGGATCCAGCCCTTTTCGGAGAGCACGATTGTGACCGGCTCGCGCTCGATCATGGCTTGCTGGATGTCGCCGAGATCGATCTCGGGCGCGTCGGCGAAGCCGGTTCGCCGGCGGCCGAGCGGCGTGTCGGGGCCAAAATTCTTGCGCACCTCTGAAATCTCGAAGGCGATGCATTTCCACTGCCGCTCATCCGACTGGACAAGACCTTCCAGGTCGGCCTTCTCGGCTATCAGCGCGTCGAATTCCTTGCGGATCTCGATTTCGTCGAGCTTCCTGAGCGCCCGGAGCCGCATGTTGAGGATGGCCTCGACCTGGTTGTCGGTCAGGTCCCAGCGGGCCATCATCACGGCCTTCGGATCGTCCTCCTCGCGGATGATGCGGATCACCTCGTCGAGGTTAAGATAGGCGACCAGGTAGCCGCCAAGGACTTCCAGCCGCTGCGCGATTTCGGCCAGCCGGAAATGCGAGCGGCGGACGAGCACGGTCTTGCGGTGCTCTAGCCACTCCAGCAGCACGTCGCGGAGCGACAGGACATTCGGCACCTGGCCGCGCGACAGGACGTTCATATTGAGCGAGAAGCGCGATTCCAGCTCCGTCGTGCGGAACAGCGATTCCATCATCAGCGCCGGATCGACGCCGCGGCTCCGCGGCTCGATCACGACGCGGATGTCTTCCGCGCTCTCATCGCGGACATCGGCGACCAGCGGCAGCTTGCGCGCCTCGATCAACGCGGCAATCGCCTCGATGAGGCGGCTCTTCTGCACCTGGTAGGGGATCTCGGTGATTACGACCGACCAGGTCCCCCGGCCCAGATCCTCCTTGGCCCAGCGGGCGCGCACCCGCATTCCGCCGCGGCCGGTGCGGTAGGCCTCGGCGATGCTTTCCCGCGACGACACGAGGATGCCGCCGGCCGGAAAATCCGGGCCTGGCACGAATTCCAGGAGCTTCGCCAGCGTCGCGTTGGGATGCTTGATCAGATGCAGCGCCGCGTCGCACACCTCCGCCGCGTTGTGTGGCGGGATGTTTGTCGCCATGCCGACCGCGATGCCGGCCGAGCCGTTGGCGAGGAGATTCGGGAACGCGCCCGGCAGCACAACCGGCTCCTGCCCCTCGCCATCATAAGTCGGACGGAAATCGACCGCGTCCTCGTCGATGCCGGTGAGCAGCAGGTCGGCGACGGCCGTCATGCGCGCTTCGGTGTATCG
>JACCSN010000047.1 GCA_013812985.1 Hyphomicrobiales bacterium
CATGAAGCTGATCATCGCCATCATCAAGCCGTTCAGGATCGACGCCGTGCGCGACGCGCTGACCGCCATCGTCGTCCAGGGCATGACCTGACCGAGGTCAAGGATTACGGCCGGCAGACGGGCACACCGAGATCTACCGCAGCGCAGAATACACACGGTCAGCTTCCTGCCTTCCGTTTAGGCAAAATGGGTGGAAGCGCGGAGAGCGCGACTAATTCTTGTGCAAACACCCCTGTAACGACCTCTGCCGTCGCTGGCCAGGCGCCTTGGCACGCTGCTTGCCTCATCACCCTTCGAGACCCGGCGATCGGGCTTGTCCCTGCTCTGCGCAGTCAACGATGGAGAACATGAATGCGCTGCTTCGCAGCTAGAACATTTGCGACCGCCGCTCTTCTAGCCGGCCTCGGTCATTCCGCTTTCGCCCAGGACGCCGCCGCGCCCGCCGCGGACGCCGCGGCGGCAGTCGCCGCGGTCCCGAATCCCGGAAACACGACGTGGATGCTGGTCGCCACGGTCCTCGTCCTGCTGATGACCGTGCCGGGCCTCGCTTTGTTCTATGGCGGGCTGGTGCGCGCCAAGAACATGCTCTCGGTCCTGATGCAGGTGATGATGATCGCCTCGGTCGTGATGATCGTCTGGGTCGTCTACGGCTACTCCATGGCGTTCGGCGATGCTCCGAACGCTTTCTGGGGCGGGCTGGGCAAGGTATTCCTCGCCGGCGTGACGGCGGATTCCACCGCCGCGACCTTCTCCGACGAGGTCATCCCCGAATACGTGTTCATCGCCTTCCAGATGACCTTCGCGGCGATCACGCCCGGGCTGATCGTCGGCGCCTTCGCCGAGCGGATCAAGTTCTCCGCGGTGATCCTGTTCTCAGTGCTCTGGGTGACGCTGGTCTATTTTCCCATCGCCCACATGGTCTGGGATTCGGACGGGCTGATCTTCGGCTGGGGCGCGCTGGACTTCGCCGGCGGGACTGTCGTCCACATCAACGCCGGCATCGCCGCTCTTGTCGGCGCTCTCATGATCGGCAAACGGACAGGCTATCCGCGCGAGATGATGCCGCCGCATTCGATGACCTTCACCATGGTGGGAGCTTCGCTGCTGTGGGTAGGCTGGTTCGGCTTCAACGCCGGCTCCAATCTCGAGGCCAACGGCGGCACGGCGCTGGTGATGCTAAACACCTTCACGGCGACGGCCGGGGCGATCGTGGCCTGGGCGTTGATCGAGACCTTCACCCGCGGCAAGGCCTCCATGCTGGGCGCCGCGTCCGGCCTTGTCGCCGGCCTCGTGGCGATCACGCCGGCCTGCGGCACCGTCGGCCCGATCGGCGCGATCGTGCTCGGCGCCCTCGCCTCGGCCGCCTGCTATGTCTTCGTCGCCGTCATCAAGCCGAAGGCCGGCTACGACGACAGCCTGGACGTTTTCGGCATCCACGGCATCGGCGGCATCCTTGGCGCGATTGGCACCGGGGTCCTCACCGCTCCCTCGCTCGGCGGCACGGGGGCGGAGGATTTCAGCATAGCGGCTCAGACCACGACCCAGTTCATGGCGGTCGTCGTCACCATCCTCTGGTGCGCGGTCGGCAGCGCGATCGCCTATTTCGTCACCGACATGATCGTCGGCCTGAGGGCGACGACGGACGCCGAGCGCGAGGGCCTCGACCTCGCCTCTCACGGCGAGGCGGCATACCACGCCAGCTGAGACCTGCCGCAAGCGCCCGTGCGTTGCGGCAGAGACCCGGCCGCCTCGCGCGGCCGGGCCTTTTTGCGTCGGGGGTCAGGTGGTTAATAAGCCCTTAACCCTGCCCCCTTAGGTTCGGCTTGCGCCCGACGCCACGCAAGACCGAGCCTCAAGATCAAGCCATGACCTACAGCACAGTCGATGACTATTCGCCTCCCGCGATCAGCTTGCGGGCCGCTGTCGCGCGCCATGCGATGCGCGCCGGCGGCCTCGGCGCGATCGCGCTGTCCGCCGCGCTGATAGCGAGCCTGGCGACCTGGCACGTCGACGACCCGAGCTTCAGCTACGCGGCGGACGGGCCGGCCAGGAATCTTCTCGGCCGGCCGGGCGCGGCTTTCGCCGATCTCGGCATGCAGCTGCTGGGCCTCGGCGTGATCGGCTTCGTCTTCCCGCTCGCCATGCTCGGCTGGAACCTCCTCCGCCTGCGGCCGCCGCGCCGCCCGATCCTGCAGACCCTGGCCTGGCTCGGCGGCGCGCTGCTCTTGTCGGCCGCCCTCGCCTGCCTGCCGATCTTCGCGCAATGGCCGCTTCCGACGGGCCTCGGCGGCGCCGCCGGCGACCTGATCCTCGCGACGCCTGAATGGCTGGGCGGCGGAGCGCTCTCCTCCGGGCTCTATGCCGCGCTTTGCGTGGTGCTGGGGGGCTTGTCGCTCGGCCTCCTCTGGGCGTCGTGCCTGCGCCGCTCCGCCAAGGTGGCGACAGCGCCGCGCAAAGCCTCGCGGCCGAGAACATCCAGCCGCTACGACGAGGACGAAGACGACGAGGACAGCCTTTCGCATGGCCGCTTGCGGCTCGCCGCCGGCGTCCTCGGCCATTGGCTGCTCGCTGGACGAGCGGCGCTCCGGCGCGGTCTCGCCAGGAACGCCAGCAACGTCAAGCCGGCGGCCCGCGCGAGCCAGCCGCCGCTCGCTACCGTCGCACGCCGCGAGCCGCGGTTTCAGGCCGCTTCCAGAGCAGCCGCTCCCGAACCGGCCGAAGATGGTTATGACGACAGCGACGCGGACTTCGCTGAAGACGAATACGAGGCGGAAACGACGGCTGCGGCCCTGCCGCCTCCGCCGCAGCGCACCGTCGCGCTCCGCCAGCCGCCGGTGCTGCGGATTCCGGATTCGTTCAAGTCCGGCCGCAGGTACGCGGCCGAGCCCGAGGTGCCCGTCGAGGCGGACGCCGAGCCCGTCGCGCCACCCCGCCGTCCCCCTGTTCTCAGGATCCCGGATTCTTGGAAACTAGGCCGCCGCGCCGTGGCCACGCGTCAGGAGCGCCCCGTCCCCGAGGACGTCGAAGCGGATTTCGAGGACGCTCGTGAGCTCGACATGCCGGACTCTGTTCAGGCCTCCCCGCGCTCCATCGTGCAGCCGCCCGCGCCCAAGCCAAGGCCCGCTGAGCGCGTCGTCAAGCCGGTCGCCCGCCCGCCCGCCTCGGCGTCCGGCGAGTTCGAGCTCCCGCCGCTGGAGCTGCTGACCGAGCCGAAGCAGCGCCGCCAGGCCAATATCGACCAGGGCGCGCTGGAGCAGAATGCGCGGCTCCTGGAAGGCGTCCTGGAGGATTTCGGCGTCCGCGGCGAGATCATCAACGTCAAGCCCGGCCCGGTGGTGACGCTCTACGAGCTGGAGCCGGCGCCGGGGATCAAATCGTCGCGCGTCATCAGCCTCGCCGACGACATCGCCCGCTCGATGTCCGCGCTCGCCTGCCGCGTCTCGACCATCCCCGGACGCTCGGTCATCGGCATCGAGCTGCCGAACGAGCTGCGCGAGCGTGTGCTCCTGCGAGAGATCCTCGCGG
>JACCSN010000090.1 GCA_013812985.1 Hyphomicrobiales bacterium
TGCCGGAAGGCTATGAGGAAAGCATGCAGTTCGGCATGATCGGATATGTCGTGCCGCTCTCCCGCTACCCTGAAACGGCCAACGGCGCGCCGCTCCTCTATGCCGCGCTCGCTTCGCAGAAGCGCCATATGGCGGTATACCTCATGGACGTCTATGCCGATCCCGCCGCCGCTTCCTGGTTCACCGAAGCCTACAAAGCGACCGGCAAACATGGACATGGGCAAGTCCTGCGTCCGGTTCCGCAAACTGGAGAACCTGCCGGTGGCGCTGATCGGCGAGGCGATCGCCCGCACGCCGGTCAACGAGTTCTGTGCACGGCAGGAGCAGATGCGCGGCCGGGGAAGGTAAACGAGCAGCTCCGCCACATCGCACGCAGGAACCGACCGGAGAAACCTGTCACCCCGATTGGGCAAAGTTGTTCGCGATATGTCACTACAACTTCGGTTGTTCATCAAAACGGCCGCACACTCGGTGAGCGTGGGGCCGTTTCGAAGGTCTTGCCCGAGATGAGCGGAGGACTACGTGCCGACATACCTCCGGCAGGTTATTGCGTGGCCTCAGTATGCGGCCATCCCGGAAATTCCGAAATTGTCCGGCAAGCCGCGGGGCGACACGTCCAAGGCCTGCAGGCTGCCGTCATCCCTGATGCGGAAAGCCGCGATCGAACCGCGGCCCCTCAGCAGCAAATAGAGGAAACGACCGTCCTCGCTGAGCGCAAGGTCCACCGGCTGGCTATTCGGCCCCAGGCGCGCCGCGGTGCTGTCCAAGAGGCGGATTTCGCCATTGCGTTCGAAACGATAGCTGGAGATCGTCCCGCTGCCGAAATTCGCGGTGTAGAAATAACGGCCGTCATTGGTGATGATGATCCAGCACCCGTCGGTTTGCATGTTAGGGATGGAACGGCTGATGACCGACAGCTCCCCGTCGGGACCCAGATTGTAAGACGAAACAGCGGACCTGTTGGGCGCGGCATTGAAGGATTCGATGACCACGACGGTTCCGTCGCCGCGGATATCCGTCGAGAACGGGCGCAGGCCATTGGACCGGTTCGGCCTTGGCGCGGCGCTCGGCAATCCGTCGGCGCCAACCGTGAACGCGTCGATGATCCTTCCCGGCGGGACCAGCACGTTGGTGACTTTATGCGTGACCAGCAGCACGCGCCCATCGGGGCTGAACTGAATGGAGCCAGGCACGGCGATTGGAGAGCTCAGCAGGCGGAACGAGTTCGGCAAGGGGGTCAAAGTGCCGTCGGCTTCTACCCTGAAGCCGGTGATGCCGTTGCCGGCCACCGAACCGAGGAGGGCATAGAGCAGGTTGCCGGAAATGGTCAGGCTGTTCGGCACGTCGCCCGCGGGCACTTTTTGCAGGAACGTCAGTTCGGTCCCATCCACCGCGAAGACGCTGATATCATCGCTCCCCGCGTTAGCAGCATAAAGGAAACGATTGTCGTCGCTGAGCTGCAAGGCGCCTTGGGTATCAAGGTCTGTTCCAATCCCGCGCCCGCGACTCGATACTCTGCCGTTGATCACCAACGTGCCGTTCGCCGCGCGTCTGAAGGCAACGATCCGATTATCCCGGGTCGCATTCGTCATCGCGAACACCGCGCCCCCGCCCGGCGGGATGTCTTCTGCATGCCCCGACGTCGGTACATTGAACAATGCCAGAAGCGACAGGGCGCCCATAGTAGCCTTTTTAAGTCGGCCTAGCATTACCTACCTCCCAGTTTCAGCATGATTTCATCGTAACACAACACAAACACCGCTATGGCCGAATCGAAGCAGAAGATAGAATGACGTTTCGACTTTACGGCTAGCAGCACAACGGACAACAGGTACGCCCAAGATATGCCGTGCCTACTCCGCTGATTCGTCTTGCGTCAGTTAAGCAGCAGGAAGGGTGGTCAGCTAATCATGTATTCGTGTTTAGGCGCCACGGAGGTGCCTTAAAGTCCAGATATGGTGCCTTACTGAGACGTTGGCATGAGGCCTGCGGAGGAATACCAGTGGACAGCGTAAGGTTTTCGTCGACCAGTTTCGTCAGCTATGGTGCAATCCTCGGAGAGGTGCACTCGTGCTCGAGTGCAAGGCATTGAGGGCTCTGGAAATGGCGGAAGCCGCTTACCAGGCGGCTTGGGATGCGCTGCCGCTGACATTTCGCAAGGGCATGTTCGTCGAGGGACCCGCCACCGCCTTCGGCTCCTACGTTCCGCGTGAGGACAACCTCTTCGCGCCGGGCGAGAAGATCCACCTTTATGTCGAACCGGTGGGCTTCTCCTACCAAGCTCGTGGGCGGCTCAATGGGGTGCAGCTGGCCTTCGATCTGCGGCTCTATGGCGAATCCGGCGATGAGCTGCTCTTCAAGCAAGATCGATTTGGCAGCTTCGAATATCAGGGGAGGGCGAAAGTGCGCGAATTGTACATGAACATGCAAATCGAGGTCGCCGGCATTCCCGCAAGCAACTACGTCGTCGGGGTGACCGCCAGAGATCTGGTGAGCGGCGAAACTTCGGATGAGTTCCGGCTGCCGTTCACGATCGCTGAACAGCACTCATGTCCATGACGCCATGCGCGGCGCGGCGTCAGACGTTGAACTTGAAGAGCAGCACGTCGCCGTCCTGGACAAGATACTCCTTACCTTCGTCGCGCGCCTTTCCGGCCTCCTTGGCCGGCTGCTCGCCGCCGAGCCGGATGTAATCGTCGAAAGCGATGGTCTGGGCGCGGATGAAGCCGCGCTCGAAATCGGTGTGGATGACGCCGGCCGCCTGCGGCGCCCTGGCGCCGCGCGAAACCGTCCAGGCGCGGGTCTCCTTCGGGCCCACCGTGAAGAAGGTGAGCAGGCCAAGGAGTTCGTAGCCGGCGCGGATAAGCCGGTCGAGCCCAGGCTCGTCGAGCCCGACTGCCTCCATATATTCGCGCTGCTCGCCTTCGGGCAGCTGGGCGATCTCGGCTTCGATCGCGGCGGAGATCACGACGACGCCGGCGCCCTGCTCGGCGGCCATCGTTTCCACGCGCGCCGTATGCTCGTTGCCGCCGCCGGCATCGGCTTCAGAGACGTTGCAGACATAAAGGACCGGCTTCGCCGTGAGCAGCGTCAGCCCGTCGAGCATGCGCAAGTCTTCCGCGGCCAGGGTCTTGCGCAGAACACGCGCCGGCCTGCCGTTCTGCAGGAGCTTCAGCGCGTCCTCCATGACAGGCAGCGCGGTCAGGGCCTCCTTGTCCTTGGCGGCGGCCTTCTTGCGCACCGGCTGAATGCGCCGATCTAGGCTGTCCAGGTCGGCCAGCATCAGCTCGGTCTCCACGGTTTCGGCGTCGGCGATCGGGTCGATGCGGCCCTCGACGTGGACGACGTCCTCGTCCTGGAAGCAGCGGAGCACATGGGCGATCGCGTCGACCTCGCGGATCGTGGCGAGGAACTGATTGCCCAGACCCTCTCCCTTCGAGGCGCCGCGCACGAGACCGGCGATGTCGACGAAGGTGAGCCGGGTGGGCACGATCTGCGCCGACTTGCCGATTGTCGCCAGCGCCTTCAGCCGCGGGTCGGGCACGGCCACCTCGCCGGTGTTCGGCTCGATGGTGCAGAACGGGTAATTGGCGGCCTGCGCCGCCGCCGTCCTGGTGAGGGCGTTGAAAAGCGTCGACTTGCCGACATTTGGCAGGCCGACGATGCCGCAGCGAAAACCCATGATTCAAAGTTCCGAGAGAGCAGGCCGGATATCCGTATGGACGAAATCATTGCCCTTGAACAACAGAGTCGCCCCAAGACTCTTCGCCAGTGCGTATGAAAAGCAGTCGCCGAAATTCAGTTTGGCCGGATGCTGCGAGCCTTTGCCGAATCGCTTGTAGGCGTCGATCGCGGTGCGCGCGTGATCTTCAGAGAAAGGAGCCACTATAATCCGCGCCACTGACATTATTTCGAACAAGTCTGATAGGGACGTGGCGCCGCCCTTGTGGAGGGCGACTGTGCCCAACTCCAGCAGCGTGCCGGCCGACATCTGGAGTGAATCGGTTCTTTGCAAGGCGGACGCAAATGTTGCAGCGTCATCTTCACCAAGCATGATTGAGATCACGGCCGAGCTATCCACGACCGTCATTTAGGCAATCCAAACTCATTGTAGAGGATGTCATCCGGATGGCGTGAATCGAGAACCGGGCGAGCCGCGGCACGTCGGCCAATCTCCAAGAGCTTCTCAGCGATCCCTTCTCTGCTCTTGGGCGTATTTATCCTATCCAAGCGTTCCTTCAGAGCGGCGGTGACCGCCTCGGTGACGCTCTCTCCCGTAAGCCGCGCCAGCTCGGATGCAAGCCTCCGGGTTTCCGGATTCTTGATGTTCAGCTGAGAGGTAGAAGGCATGGGGGTAGCTTCTACCACTTCTCCGTCACCGGCAATCCTCGCCGAATAAATTCCAACTTCAGGAGGCCTAATTCCGTCCCAGCAGCTTCTTCAAGCCGTCGGAGAGCGCGCCGCTGAATCCGCGCTCTTCCGCCTGCGGCTTATGCAACACGGGATGCGTTGACGGTTTCGTTTTCGTCTCAGCAGGAGTCTCATCGCGCGCCACAGCCAAATGCACGCGGTTCATGAAGCTGGAATCCTCGCTCTTGGCGAGCAGCGGCGCGTGCTCGGCGATGGCCGAAATGAGCGGCTGCAGCCAGTCCTGGTCGTCCTTGGCGAAATCGTGCAGCACATAGCCGTTGACGAGCTCGCGTGCGCCGGGATGGCCGATGCCGATCCGCATGCGGCGGAATTCTGCGCCGATGTGGGCGTCCAGTGACTTCAGCCCCTTATGCCCGGCCGTGCCGCCGCCGGATTTCATCCGGAGCTTTCCGGGCGGCAAGTCCAGTTCGTCGTAGATGACGACCACTTCAGATGGCTGCAGCTTGTAGAAGCGTAACGCCTGGCCCGCCGAGCGGCCGGACTCGTTCATGTAGGTGGCCGGCTTCAGGATATAGGCCTTCTCGCCGTCGATCACGCCTTCCGAGAGCTCTCCCTCGAACCGCGCGCGCCAGGGCGAGAAGCGCTGGCGCCGGTGGATCTCATCCGCCGCCATGAAGCCGATATTGTGCCTATTGCCGGCATAACGCCGGCCGGGATTGCCGAGGCCGACGATGAGGAGCATTTGACGACACCGCTATCCGCCAAGCAATCGCCTCAGGCCTCTCCACCTTCACCCTCGCCGCCACCTTCATCGTCGCTGCCAGCCGCGCCGCCTGAGCCGGCGATGGTGGCGATAGTGAAATCGCGGTCGGTGATCGTCGGCGTCACGCCCTCCGGCAACGTCACGGCCGAGATGTGAACGCCGTCGCCGATATCGAGCCCGGAGAGGTCCACCTCGATCGCCTCGGGGATGGCGTCCGCCGGCACGTAAAGCTCGATCGCGTGTCGCACGACGTTCAGCGCGCCGCCGCGCTTGAGGCCGGGCGAGGCTGCATGATTGACGAAATGCACCGGCACGTCCAGCGTCAGCCGGGTTCCCGCCGACACGCGCAGGAAGTCGACATGCGTGACGAAGTCGCGCACCGGGTCGAGCTGATAGTCCTTCGGGATGACGCGGATCTTCTCACCGTCCACGTCGAGGGTCGCGACATGGGTGAGGAACCCGCCCGCATGCAGGCGAAGCGTCGTTTCCTTCGACGGCAAGGCGATGGAGATGGGCGGCTTTTTGTCGCCATAGATGACGGCCGGGATCTTGCCCTGACGGCGCACGGCGCGGGCGGCCCCCTTGCCAACCCCGTCGCGCATCTCGGCCTTGAGCTCGTATGTCTCGCTCATGGGTCGCGCTCCTGATGTCTAAAATGGAAAAAGGCCGCCGGAGCGGCCGCTTCGGGGCGTCGCCTCCAAGGGTGTCGACGCCTGAAGGGGGCTTATAGGGGAGGCCGCGCGAAAATGCAAATCGCCGCCGGCCAGATCGTGGTCCAAGTTGCGCAGCTACGGCGTCTATTTGACCGGGGCAGGCAGCGCCTCGATGAAGGCGACCAGAACCGCCGCGGCATTCTCAGCCGCGAGATTCATGAACGTCGCCATCTCGTTCTCGCCGACGCCGCCGCCCGCCAGGTCGGACAGGCTGCGAAAGCCGATGAACGGAACATCGTTGGCGTAGGCGACATGGGCGACCGCCGCCGTTTCCATATCGAGGACTTCCGCCTCGAAAGTCCTTGAGACATATTCACGGAATTCGGCGTTGTCGACGAAAGCCTGTCCCGACACGCCGCGGCCGCCGACCACGATCCGGGGCTCGGTGGGAAGGCAGGCATTGTCGGCGGAGCAGGTTTTCAGCTCCGCCTTGTCGACCACCGCGCCGGCGATCTTGAGGAGTTCGGGATCCGCCTCGAACCAAAACTTCGATTCAGCCTCCCCATTGCCCTCGCTTCTGACTTCGACCTCCTGTGGGTGGATCATGTCGAAGTTCGGATGGGGCAGCTTCGCCCAGGGCGGCGGCGCAAAGCCTGCCTCGGTCTCACGCGCGAAGATCGCCTCCAGATACTGGCCCCATCGGGCCGGGACAATCACGTCGCCGATGTCGAGCTCAGGATCGACTCCGCCCGCGATCCCATCCACGATCACCGCATCGATGTTGAAGCGGTCGAGCGCGAGCTGGGTCGTCATCGCGGCGTTCACCATGCTGACACCGCTCGCAAAGACCACCACGGGCTTGCCCGCCAGCGTACCGAGCGAGAAC
>JACCSN010000094.1 GCA_013812985.1 Hyphomicrobiales bacterium
ATGGAGAACAGACTAGCTAGGCAAGCCGCAACCGGCGCCCGATCCCTTCGCCCGGATCAAGCACCGGCGCCGCTGCTGCCACGATCAACCTGCGTGCATGTCGGCAAAATGGCAGCCGGAGAAACCCGGTGGCTTTCGGCCTGTTCGGTGCGAGATTTCCGCAGAGAGAACACCCAATTCGCTCCCTGGCTAGGCGTAAGTCCCCGGACTTGCGTCGTATTCTGCAGAGCGCCTTAAGGCGGGGCAAACGACCGCGACAGCGTGGCTGAGGCGGCGGGATTCGAAACTCCGACTGGCTCCGACGTCAGGGTAGCTCCGCGTCGAGAATAGCGACCTCGTGGCACTTCAGCGTAATCGTGAGCGAACGTGCGCGCGCGAACAGTGGAGAAGGTTGGATCTGGGTTCCTCTCCCTCCGCCAATGCGCCTGAGCACAACCTTCTCCGCCGCGCTGAAGACCCCTGAAAAGCCCAGCAATCCCGGGGTTATCCGGCAAAAGCTGTTGACTGCCTGCGTCGCGGAATCAGCGCAGTCGTTCTCTTTTCGCCCTATCTTCTCCGAAGCTCTTGACTACGCCCATTCGGTACGGCGGCGTGAAAGGCTATCCCCGCAAGGATTTAGACACGGTCCGCCGTTGGTCGAGTTGGCGAGTTACATCGCATGCCGAAGGTATCTGACTGCGAATGTCCGTTCGGCGCCAAACCAGAGTGGATTATCCGATTGCAATGACCGACATTGGCCGAAGAACGACCCGCTTCGCGGGAGGGGTGTGTGGATTGAGGTTCTCGACCGGTAGCAGCACGCCGACGAGCTTCCAACAGCTGCTTAGGTTGCCTGCTCAACCGCGCTGCTCCTCCCAGTCCACCGGAAATGGCCGGAACAGCCGCGCCATTGTCAGCTCTGGCGAGTGCCGCCCGTCCAGGATGGCCTCCACGATCTCCGGCGCGAGCAGGGTCAGGCGAAGCACCCGGCTGACGTAGGAGCCGTTGATCCGCTCGGCCGTAGCAAGCTCCTCGCAGCTGGCGTAGACGCCGTCTTCCAGCAGCCTGCGCCAGCGGAAGGCGCGGGCAAGCGCCTTCACCAGCGTGCTGTCGATCTGGTGCCTCGATGGCGTCCAGGCCGGGGCTCCATCCGGCGCGACCACCTGCTTGCGCCCGCCCCGCGTCCGGATTGCTAGCGGGACCGAGACCGTGACTGTGCGCCGATCCGGGCTGAGCACTGCGTCTGTCACGCTGCCCTCTTGCGCTCAGGAGCGGTCACATCCGCCTTGCCCCGAAGATCCTGCACGAGGCTCGCCAGCCCCTCCGTCCTGAGCCGGATCGTGGCGCCCTCGCCGGTGATGTCCACCCGCTCGACGAGGAGCCCGACAATGCGCGCCTGTTCGGCCGGGAACAGCTCATCCCAGAGCGGGTCGAGGTCGAGGAGCGCGGCCCTGACCTCCGCCTCGGTGATGGTGCCGTCCTGGTCCCGTGCAGCTTGCCAGGTCCTGACGGTGATCTCCGGCGTGGCGAGCAGGATGCGCAGCTGGTCCACCACCGCCCGCTCGATCTCGCCGGCAGGTATTCTCCGGACCGGGCAAGTGTCTGCTCCGTTCTTCAGGACCGATTGGCTGACGTAATAGCGGTAGAGCCGTCCACCCTTCCGGGTGTGGGTCGGCGACATGGCCGCCCCGGTCGGGCCGAAGATCAGGCCCTTCAGCAAGGAAGGAGTCTGCGCGCGGGTATTGCTCGCCCGCTTTCGCGGGCTCTCGCCAAGGATGGAGTGCACCTTGTCCCAGAGTGCCCGGTCGATGATGGCCCGGTGCTCGCCCGGATAGTTCAGACCCTTGTGGACTGCCTCGCCAATGTAGGTCCTGTTGTGGAGAAGCTTGTAGATGACGGCCTTGTCGATCGGCTTGCCCGTCTTGCCCCTGACACCCTCCTGCGCGAGTGCCCGGGCCAGTTCCGTCGCCGAGCCGATCCGGACGAAGCGGGTGAATACGGTGCGGACTGTCTCCGCCTCGGCCTCGTTGACGATCAGCTTGCGGTCGCGGATGTCGTAGCCGAGCGGCGCCCAGCCGCCCATCCACATTCCCTTTCGGCGCGAGGCGGCGAACTTGTCGCGGATCCGCTCGCCGATGACCTCGCGCTCGAACTGGGCAAAGGAGAGCAGCACATTCAGCGTGAGCCGACCCATGGAGGTGGTCGTGTTGAAGCTCTGGGTGACGCTGACGAAGGTGACCGCGTGGGCGTCGAACACCTCCACCAGGCGGGCGAAGTCCATCAGCGAGCGGGAGAGCCTGTCGATCTTGTAGCAGACGACCACATCCACCCTGCCCTGCTCGATGTCGGCCAGGAGCCCGCGCAGAGCGGGGCGGTCCAGGGTGCCACCCGAGAAGCCGCCGTCATCATAGCGGTCGGGAACGAGGATCCATCCCTCGGCGCGCTGGCTCGCGATATAGGCTTCGCAGGATTTTATATTTTAGTCGAGGGAGTTGAACGCCTGCTCCAGCCCTTCCTCGCTGGATTTGCGGGTGTAGACGGCACAGCGGAACTTGCGGATCACCGGTCTGGCGCTGTGACCGCCGCGCCTGGTCGCGAGCCGCGCGTCACGACCGTCCCCGTTGGCTTTTCAGGCCAAAAAACGTCCAGCCATTCCATCTTGTCGATGTGATCGCGCGGGCGACCGCCGAGAGGCTCTTGTAGGGCCGGCCCTGATACTCGTGTCCGTCGTGCAGCACGGTCACGCAATGCTCGACACCCTGCCACTCGCGGATCAGCCGCGTCCCGGCGATCGGGCGATCATCGGCTCGCGCCTTCCGAACTACGACGTTGGCGCCGTCCAGCTGCTCGCCCAACGCCTCCAGCCTTTCGATCGTCTCTGGTTTGAGACCGCCATAGGCGAGTTCCTGGATGCGGTAGGCGAGCCGGCTCTCGATGTATTTGC
>JACCSN010000111.1 GCA_013812985.1 Hyphomicrobiales bacterium
CCATTACGGCTTCCTCGCCAACGGCCATCGCGCCGCGAAGCTTGCGCTCTGCCGCAAGTTGCTGGCCGTGTCGCCGCCCGCCGAACCTCTTGCGCCGGCTCCGGATCAGCGCGACCAGGCGCGTCAAACGACCCGGAACACCTTCAATCTCTGCCCCTGTTGCGGCGGCGCCATGATCCGGCTCGCCACGCTGCCGCGACGGACGCCGCCTTGGCGCAGGAAGGACAGGAGGTAATGCCCACTGAGTCCGAGCTGGAATATATGCAGCAGCTGGACCAAGATTTAAGTTCAGAAGGCTTCCAGCAACACATGGGCGGAAGCGAAACCAGCCTTGACAGTGTAGAGGACTCGGTTCCAGAGGATAGTAGTGGGCAACGGACTATCCATATGGATTACAGCAATAGTGAGGGTATGACGATAATAGTGCCTCCTGATGGGCAGTGAAATTGACGAGATATCTAGCAGCACTGCTCCGTTAGTCGTTGCAACTGCGCCGACCCAAAGTTCGGCGCAGTGCGTAAATACGATTGAGCCGTCGTGTTCTGCATATCGTGTATTTTTTAACTACTTCTAACTGCTCTTGCGACGACAGTGAGTATTTTCTATCTATTGACGAAAATATTGTCATGCATTTTTATTGGAAATGCGCCGGTCTGCCGCGGATGCATCCCGAAGAGATAGCTGGAAGTTTTTAGCAAAACTCTTCGAAGGAAAAATAAATTAAAAGATAAGGGCTTGCAGGCCGGCATCGCAGCGTTCCGCGCCGGCCAGCCGCCGTTCATCCTGCAGGTCTTCGATGTCGGCACCGGCGTAATTATGGACGCCGAAGGCGCCATTCTCCCGGTTCGCCGAGGTGCTGGAGAAGGGCGGCCAAGCGTTCGACAAGAGCCAGTACATGCCCGGCATCGTCGCCCTATTATTCGCAGCCGGACGGGACGATGCTCTCGTTCCCGTATCGCCATGTTCACCAGGCGGCTCGATCTCGACGACCTCCTGACAGCCTGATTGGCGCTTCCGCGCAACGGCCCCGTCCGTTATGGTCGCGCTCCGGTCGGGGCGCGCGCCGGAACATCGCCGAACGGCCCCGTGTTCAGACAGAGGCGTCATGGCGGGATGCTCGGGGCGGATTCATGAAGGTGGCTGAAATGATGACCCGCGGCGTCGATCCCATCGACCCCTCGGCGACTGTTCAGGAAGGCGCGGTGCAGATGGCAGAGCTGGATGTGGGGGCCGTTCTCGTCGGGACCGTGGAGGCCCTGGAGGGAATTCTCACCGACCGCGACATCATCATGCGGGTTGTTGTGGATGGCCGGAACCCGGCTGAAATTCTTGTCCGGGATGTGATGTCGGCCACCATCTTCAGCTGCGGCGAAGACGACCCGGTCGAAGCGGCGTTCGCCCAGATGCGAGAACGGCAGATCCGCCGCATGCCCGTGATCGACGCGAGCGGCTGCGCCGTCGGGATCGTTACGCTCGGCGATCTGGCGAAGGTGGTGAGCGGCCCGGAGCAGCTGGCGGAGACGTTGCGGGACATTTCCGAGCCGCACCGGAACCGCAAGCCCGCCGAAGACGAGACGGACAGCGGCGATGAGGCAGTTCACTCCGGGGCAGCCGCGGCGACCGGTTGACGACGTGAACAGCGGCCCGCTCTATCTCGCTCCAGCATGACGCTCGATCAGGGTCTGGCTTTCGCCGTCATCCTCGGGATGATGGCGCTCTTCGTCTGGGGACGGCTCCGCTACGACCTCGTCGCCATGCTGGCGCTGTTCGCGTCCGTCCTGGTCGGCATCGTTCCGGCGGAGGAGGCGTTCTCCGGCTTCAGCGACGACATCATCGTCATCGTGGCGTCGGCGCTCCTTGTCAGCGCCGCGGTGGCGCGGTCCGGGATCGTCGAGCTGGCGCTCCGGCGCATCGGGCACCACCTCACCTCGCCGCGCATCGTCATCATCGTGCTCGTCGCCGCGGTCACGATCCTTTCCGCCTTCGTCAAGAACATCGGCGCGCTCGCCATGCTGATGCCGGTCGGCTTCCAGCTGGCGCGCCGCAACCGGATTCCGCCCTCCTTGTTCCTGATGCCGATGGCCTTCGGGTCGTTGCTCGGCGGCACGATGACGCTGATCGGGACCTCGCCGAACGTGATCGTGTCGCGCATGCGCGAGGAGATCGTGGGCGAGCCGTTCCAGATGTTCGATTTCACGCCGGTCGGCTTCGTCATCGCCGCGCTCGGCGTCACCTTCCTCGCCTTCGGCTACAAGCTTCTGCCAAGCGGCCGAAAAGGCGCGGCCTCGCTCGACGCGGCCTTCAACATCAAGGGTTATACGACCGAGGCGCATGTTCCCGCGGACTCTCCGATGCTCGGGCGGACAATCGCCGAGCTGGAGGCGATCGGGGAAGGCGAGGCGCATGTCTCGACGATCATCCGCGAACGGTTCCGCCGCTATACCCCCTCCCCGCAATGGACGCTGAACGCAGATGACATGCTGCTTCTGGAAGGCGAGCCGGCCGCGCTCGAACGGGTGGTGGCGCAGGGCGGCCTTCGCCTTGCCGGCGGCGAGGACGAGACGGCTGAGCCGGACACGAAGGCGGACGATTACGGTGTGATGGAAGCCGTGGTGACGGCCGATTCCGCTCTCGTCGGCCGCACGCCGGCGCAAATGAATTTGGCGGAGCGGCATCAGCTACGCCTGCTGGCGGCGAGCCGGAGCGGCGAGCGCCTCACGCACAGGCTCAGGACGATGAAGTTCAGGGCCGGCGACGTGATCGTCCTCCAAGGCGACCTCACCCGCATGCCGGAGGCCTTGGGCGAGCTTCGCTGCCTGCCGCTGGCCGGGCGCGATATCCGGCTAGGCAGCGGCCGCCATCGCTTCATTCCGATCCTGGTTCTGGCGGCGGCGATGCTCCTCGTCGCGCTGCAGATCGTGCCGGTCGCCTTCGGCTTCTTCAGCGCCGCGCTCATTCTCATTCTCCTGCGCTCCCTCAGCCTGCGCGAGGCTTACGACGTCGTCGAATGGCCGCTCCTGATCCTGATCGGCGCGCTGATCCCGGTGAGCGAGGCGATGCAGACCACCGGGGCGACGGACGTGATCGCCTCGGGGCTCTCCTGGGGGGCGGCGGCGCTGCCGGCCTATGGCGCGCTGGCGCTCATTCTGGTCGCCGGAATGGCGGTCACGCCGTTCCTCAACAACGCCGCCACCGTTCTGGTGATGGCGCCGATCGCGGCGACATTCGCCGGCGACCTCGGCTACAATCCCGACCCGTTTCTGATGGCCGTGGCGCTCGGGGCAGCCTCCGATTTCCTCACGCCGATCGGCCATCAGTGCAACACGCTGGTGATGGGCCCCGGCGGCTACCGCTTCGGCGATTACTGGAAGCTAGGGCTGCCGCTCTCCATCCTGGTGGTGGTCGTCGGCGTTCCGCTCATCGCGCTGGTCTGGCCGCTGAGCAACTAGCCGTCGACGGCAACATGCGCTTGTGAAAGATCAAGAGGGTGCCCGGAGCTCTTCGCTTAGCAATCCGGTTCACTTGGCTTTGGAATCGAGCTCGTCAACAGGCTTCAAGACAAGACTTTCAAAGATGCATCTCTACACTTGCGCTTATAGATCTCCAGAAAAGCCCTCCGGCTATTAGAAAATATGTTCTCATGGGACATTCCTTCTGGCGACTTGGCAACAGCGATCAAGCCAGAGTTCATTTTTTTATTGCAAAAAGGATGATCGAATCTGAAAGCTGCTTGTCAAGGCCGACAAGGAATACCTGTTAGGTTACATCGATTCGCACGAGATAGCCTCGCCGATCAACGCGCCCCACTACAATAGCGTCTCTGTATTCGAAAACGACGTAAGTCCGCGGTTGAAGCGAGTCTCTCCTCTCAGTGTCCGTCCGGGAACATGTTTGATTCTGTGGAATCGTTTGTGATTCACGGGGTGTGGCCTGATCCGCAGGGAGTCGCGGGATATGGACAACGGAGAATCGCGGACGTTACGACCGGAGCAAGCTGTGCTATCCGAGCGACGTGACGGATGGGGAATGGGCGCATGTCGCGGCGTTGATCCCTCCGGCGCGGCGCGGCGGCAACAAACGCCACGTCGATGTGCGCGAGGTGGTCAATGGTCTGATGTATATCGTGAGCACGGGCTGCCAGTGGCGGCAATCCCGAAAGATCTTCCCTCGCGCTCGACGTTGCACGATTCCTTTGACCTGTGGAGCTATGACGGGACGCTGGAGCGCATTCATCATCCGCTGGCCCAGAGCGGCCGTGCGGCCGGCGGCGAGGCGGATGAATGGCGCTACGACGCCGCCGCCGCCTCACTTCCGTGCCGGCGTGGTCGCCTCGACCGCCTGCGAGGCGGACGGCCGGACGGCGGCGGTCGCCTTCCCCAACGACGTGACTACGACGTTCTCATACGACCCGGCGCGCCGCTGGCTCGACCGCGTCGCCATCCGGCCGGACGGCCGCTACGGATACGACCTCGCGGGCAACATGACCAGCAACCGGCGGCTCGGCGGCGAATACGCCTATCCGCGCTTCGACCAGCCGCGCCCGCATGCGCCGCTCTCCGCCGGGCCGCGCGTCTACCGCTACGACGAGAACGGCTACGTCACCCAGGACGGGACGAAGAGCTACCGCTGGGACGGCGCCAACCGGCTCATCGGCGTCGACGGCGCCGACTATACGGGCTTCCTCTACGCGCCGGACGGGACCCGGTTGAAAAGGACATTCAACTCGCCCTGCTGCGAGAAGTCTGTCCAGGCTCGGCGTGAGCAGCCCTTCGGCGCGCGTCGACCCCGCACGCGATCGGGATCGGGGTGGAAATTTCGGAACCATGTCGAGCGACGGCGGCGGACTGCTCATGAGCGACGGATTCGTCCTCCGACTTGATCAGCTGGCCCGTTTGTTCAGGTATTGTTTTGGGGCATGACCGCCTAAGCCGAGTTTCCCTCACATTGTCACGTCTGGCGTGAGCTTTCCGAAAACTCGACGAGGGATGCTTAGAGTCTGTCCGAGATCATTTGGGTCCCTGACGGAGCCTTCGCAGCATCAGCCGGATTGACGACCAGCGCAGGAACGCGAGTGCCGATCGGTTGAGGCATTCCCAGTCCTTCGCCAGTCGTCGGCATCGATTGAGCCAGCCGATCGTTCGCTCGACAATCCAACGCTTTGGCAGAACGATGAAGCCCTTCGCCGCGTCGGACCGCTTGACGATCTCGACGTTGACCTGACGCACGACATGCAGCAAGGCGCCTTGGAACCGTGGTCCCTGGTAGCCCGCGTCGGCATAGAGCTTCAGCAGGAAGGGATACATGCCGAACAGCGTGGCCATCACCAGCACGCCGCCATCGCGGTCCTGGATATCGGCCGCGTGCACGATGGCATGGAGCAACAGGCCCTGCGTGTCTACAAGGAGATGGCGCTTCTTGCCCCCTCATCCTGAGCTTGTCGAAGGGGATCTTCTTGCCGGCGTCCCCCGGGTCCAGCCTTCGGCTGGCCCGAGGACAGGCTCCGCCATGCGGATCGATGCGCGCCCCCCTTTTTCCGCGCTCTTGACGCTTTGGCTGTCAATGATCGCGGCGGTTGGGCTGGCTTCCCGTTCGGCCTGGTCGCGGCATTTCACGTAGAGAGCATGGTGAATGCGATCCAGCGTGCCGTCGTAGTCCCAGAGGGAGAAGTAGCCGTTCACCGTGCTTCGCGGCGGCAGGTCCTTCGGGATCGCGCGCCACTGGCAGCCGC
>JACCSN010000136.1 GCA_013812985.1 Hyphomicrobiales bacterium
TGGGCGGGCTAGAGCTGGAAGTCCCCGGCAGAAAACAAGTTCATGCGGCTCAAGAAGTTGGGGTCCAACGGTCGAACTCGCGCACAAGCATCAGAATGTGCGCCAGCAGCGGGGACTTGTCGTTGGCCCGATAGGTCATGATGATCGGCGAGACAATGTTCGGCTCGATCAATTCGAGATAGGCGACATCGTCACGGCCGAGCCGGCGCACCGAGGACGGCACCAATGATACTCCGGCGCCGGCGGCTACCAACCCCAGGGCCGTCTGCATCTCGCGCACTTCGAAGTCGACGATCGGATTGAGGCCAAGGTCGCGATAGATCGACAATACCTGGTCCGCGTAGCTCGGCCGCGGCGCCCGCGGATAGAGGATCAATGGCTCGGACGTCGTCTGCCCGAGCTTCAACGGTCCCGAGATGCGCGTCAGCGGATGGCCATGGGGTACCGCCAACACGAGGCGCTCCTCCCGTATCACGCTGCGCGTCAGCCCCTCGTCGTCGAAGCGCAACCTTCCGAAACCGATGTCGATGCGGCCCTCCTTGAGGGCCATCGTCTGCTCGAGGGTCGTCATTTCGGACAGCACGACCTCGACATCCGGCATGGTGAGCCGGAACCGCCGGATGAGGTCCGGCAGCGTATCGTAAAGCGTCGAGGCAACGAAGCCGATGCCGAACTGCCTCCTCTCGCGCTTCCCGATGCGTTGCGTCATGGCGTGCATCTCGTCGATCCGCTGCAGGATCATGCGTGCCTGCTCGAAAAAATAGCGCCCGGTTTCGGTTAGCGTGATTGGTCGCCCACGATGCAGGAGCTGGGTGCCGAGTTCCTCCTCCAGCTGCTGGATCTGCCGGCTGAGCGGCGGCTGGGCGATGTGCAGGAGCTCGGAGGCGCGGCTGAAGCTGCGCTCCGTGGCAACGCACACGAAGTACCGCAGATGTCGGAGCTCCATCGGTATACCTCCAGGGTATGAAAATAGACGCAATCGATCCTGTCCTCTACCTTGGGCCGCGGCTAGCTTCCTGCCCAGATGGCAGGACATGCAATGAGCCAGCGCACCAAAATCGACCGGATCGAGACCTTCCTCCTGGATCTCCCGACGATCCGTCCGCATCAGCTGCCCATGACCACGGTGCGTGGCCAGACGCTGCTCATCGTCCGCCTCCACATGTCGGACGGCGTCGTCGGCATCGGCGAGGGCACGACCATCGGCGGCCTCGCCTACGGCGCCGAGAGCCCGGAAGGCATGAAGCTCGTCATCGACACCTACATGGGGCCGGTGCTCGAGACAGCCGACCCGGATCGGGTCGGCGACACCATGGCCAGGATCGGCAAGGCCGTCCGCGACAACCGTTTCGCCAAATGCGCGATCGAGACGGCGCTGCTCGATGCCTTCGCCAGGCGGCGGGGCCTGCCGCTCTCCGACCTCCTCGGCGGGCGCTTCCACGACCGGTTGCCCATCGCCTGGGCGCTGGCCAGCGGCGAAACGGCTTACGACATCGCCGAGGCCGAGGAGCTGCTGGAGCGCCGGCGCCACAATATCTTTAAGCTGAAGATCGGACACGGCGAGCCGAAAGCGGACATCGCGCACGTGGCCGCCATCAAGCGTGCGCTTGGCGATCGCGCCAGCGTTCGCGTGGACGTCAACCAGGCCTGGAGCGAGGCCGTCGCCGCCCGAGCTATTCCTGCGCTCGAGGACGCCGGCTGCGATCTCGTCGAGCAGCCGATTGCGCTGTCAAACCGCGCCGGGATGGCGCGGCTAGCGGCAGCCTCGCGCATCGCCATCATGGCGGACGAGGTGGTGCAGGGCCCCGAGACCGCCTTCGACCTCGCAGCCAATGCCGTCGCCGACGCCTTTGCCGTCAAGATCATGCAGTCGGGCGGCATCTATGCCGCGGGGCGTGTCGCAGCCATCGCCGATGCGGCCGGCATCGGCCTTTATGGCGGCACCATGCTCGAAGGTGCCGTCGGCACCATTGCGTCGGCTCATCTTTTCTCGAGCCTGCCGCGTCTAGAATGGGGCACCGAGCTGTTCGGCCCGCTGCTGATCACCGAGAAGATCCTCGTCGAGCCGCTCGATTACAGCGAGTTCAGCCTCGCCGTGCCTACCGGTCCGGGGCTCGGCATCGCGCTCGACGAGGCGCGGCTCGACCGTTTCCGGCGCGACCGGGCCGAGCGCAGCGTCCACACCGTCAACAAGCGCACAGCCGGACCCTGACATGCTCGTCCTGCGAAATGTACGCCGACTGCCGCCGGGGTGACGCCACTCTGCCGGCATCCCCTCGTCGATTATCAGGACGACCACTGACGCCCATTCAAGCCGTAGAGAGGAGAACGCTCAAATGCCAACCAATCTGATCAAGAAGGATGTCATCACTGCGCTCGCCGCCCGTGCTGCCGGGCTCGACAACACAGACGGCGATCCGCGCCTGAAGCGGGTGGTCAACCGCCTGCTCGTCGACCTCATGGTGGCCATCGACGACCTCGACATCTCGATGGACGAGTTCTGGGCGGGCGTGGCCTACATCGGGCAGGCCGGCAAGGCCAACGAGCTCGGCCTGATCGTGCCAGGCGTCGTCCTGGAGCATTTCCTCGACCTGCGCCTCGACGAGGCCGAGCGCCGCGCCGGGCTCACCGGCGGCACGACCCGCACCATCGAGGGGCCGCTCTACGTCGACGGCGCGCCCCTCTCCAAAGGCGACGCGCGCCTCGACGACGGCACCGACGACGGCGAGGTGCTGTTCATGGAAGGCCAGGTCCGCGACACCGCGGGCAAGCCAATTCCCGGCGCCGTCGTCGATGTCTGGCATGCCAACACCATGGGGTTCTACTCGTTCTTCGGTCCCCCGCAGGCGGCGTTCAATCTGCGCCGCAGGATCGAAACCGACATACAAGGAAGGTATCGGTTTAGATCGATCATGCCGAGCGGCTACGGCTGCCCTCCCGGCAGCCACACCGAGAAGCTGCTCGCCCAGTTGGGCCGACATGGCCAGCGGCCGGCACACATCCACTTCTTCGTGACGGCGCCCGGCTACCGCAAGCTCACCACCCAGATCAACATCGATGGCGACAAATACCTCCACGACGACTTCGCCTTCGGCACCCGCGACGACCTGATCCCGAAGGTCGTGCGCGTTACGGACGCGGCCGAGATCCACAAGGCCGGCCTCAACAAGCCGTTCGCGCGCATCACGTTCGATTTCGCGGTCCCTAAAGAAGTCGCAGGAGCGCCGACGACCATTGTGCAGCGCGAGCACGCCCCGGCGCCAGCAGCCTGACCGTCTCACGCCAGGAGGCCACTCCCACGAGTGGCCTCCGGTTGTCTTTGACACGAGGGTCGGGCACATTCCATCGGCAGGCTCACAGTAGCGCGATGAGTGCTAACCCTATTTCCAGTCGATAGCCGATCGTCGGCACGCGGTAGTCCGTCCCCAGTACCTCAACCAGCGGAGATTCCAAGGGTTTCGAGGCACCAAGCCTCACCGCTATCGCACTGAAGGGATGTCGCGGCTGTCCCGGTCGCTAACCCGACCCACCACCCAGAATTTCGACCATGTGCCGCTGGATAGTCGTCTCCGACGGCAGCTCTCCATCGCGTGTTTTCCGCAGCTCAACTGAATCTTACCATCGATGATCGCTTCGGGCACCCCGTTCGGCCAAGAGAGTGGTTCCTTGTCCCGCTTCCCGTGATTGATGAAGGTGGTCAACAAGATCCGGGATCAGTCAATCACGGACTTTGAATACGACCCGCAAACTGCGCGTCTCAGGAAAGTCGATCAGGCCCAGCGGTAGTTGGATCGTTGGCGCTGTCGCATACCGACGTTGTTCGCGAACTCGTCAACAAATCGTGCGAGGC
>JACCSN010000146.1 GCA_013812985.1 Hyphomicrobiales bacterium
CGATATAAGCGGCGCGCGCGCGAAGTTCAAGACGCCTTTGCTGTCAGCTCGGCTGCGCGATCCCGGTCCGGGCCGGGTTGCCGACCGGGCGGGTCTCGCCAGGGAGACATGGAATGCGCGGGCTGAAGATTGCCCGGCTGGGAATCGGGTGATGAATCCCGGCGGCGTCCTACTTTGCGCTGCTCGCCAGCCGGCTGTAGGCGTGAACGGCGGCTGCCAGATCTTCAATCGCCGCGCCGACCGACTTGAACAGCGTGATCTCCTCCGCCGAGCGCCGGCCCACTGCCTCGCCCGCCTCGCCACGGCAGAGGTCGAACAGGTCGCCGCGGATGTCGCTCTCGCCGATGATGCCGGCCCGCAGCGGCTGGACGATGTCGCCGGCTTCCGAGAGCGCGCCGGCCTGCGTATCCACGTAGATGCGGGCGCGCCGCACCGCCTCATCGTCGCTTTCGCGCATCTCGGGCGTGAAGGCGCCGACGAGATCGAGATGCGCGCCGGGCTTGAGCCAGGCGCCCTTGACCAGCGCTTCCCGCGAGAGCGTGGCGCAGGAGACGATGTCGGCTGAGCGCACCGCGGCTTCGAGGTCGTCGACCGCCCGCACGGAATAGGGCCGCCCGGCGCATTCGGCCGCAAGCGCCTCGGCGCGCTGCGGATTGTGGTTCCAGATGGCGACCTCGGCGATCGGGCGGACGCTGGCATGCGCCGCGATGAGGAAAGGCGCGAGCGCGCCGGCGCCGACCATCACGAGGCGGCTGACGTCGGCGCGCGCCAGAAAGGAAGCGGCGAGCGCGGAGGCCGCCGCCGTGCGCCAGAGCGTCAACGCCAGGCCGTCGATGAGCGCCAGCGCTTCGCCGCTCTCGCCGGACATGAGGAGGTAGGCGCCGGCGATGCTGGGCTTGCCGCGTTGCGAATTGCCCGGATAGATCGAGACGATCTTGACGCCCATGAAGCGGGATGCCCCCTCCTCCGAGGCGGACGGGTCATCCCAGGCCGGCATCAACAGCAAAGTCGCGGCCGGCTCATCGGGGAGGTGGATCCGGTGATGATGGCGGACGGGCGCCACTGCGCCGCGCCGGAAGGCGAGGCGCAGCGTTTCGACAAGCTCGGGAAAGGTGAACAGCTGGTCGAGGTCCGGCCCTGAAATGATCCGCATCGGCGGCGGCGGGCGCTCAGCCTCGTTCGGGGCGGGGCAGGTAGCCGGCGATAGGCGAGGGCGGCCGGGCCTCGGCCTGCCGGCGCTCCGTCGTTTCCGCATGCGCCTGCCAAGCGGCCGCTTCGTCGCGGCGCTCGCGCGACTGCCGCCGGTATTTGCGCTGGCCGCTCCAGGCGGCGATGCCGCCGAGGATGGCGCCGAGCGCGAATACGAGGAAAGCCGCCTGATAAAGCGGCAGATCGACCGTCAGCACCGGGTCGTCGGCGTTCAGGGGGTTGAGGTGGACGGGGACGCTCTGGTCGTTGGCGACCGCGAGCAGCACCACGGCGAGGAGCACCGGCAGCAAGATCGCCCATTTCAGGATCAGGCCGAGCTTGCCGATCACGTCAGCCTTCTCCCCACGTTCAGCCGCTCACGCATGTCCTTGCCCGTCTTGAAGAAGGGGACGTGTTTTTCCGAGACGGAAACCTGCTCGCCGGTGCGCGGGTTCCGTCCGGTGCGGGCCGGCCGGTTCTTGACGGAGAACGCGCCGAAGCCCCTGAGCTCCACCCGATCGCCGCGCGCCAGGGCGGCGACGACCTCCTCCAAAATGGCGTTGACGATGTGCTCGACATCGCGCTGGAAGAGATGCGGGTTGCGCTCCGCGATGCGCTCGATGAGCTCCGACTTGATCACCGCTGGCCCCCTAGCGCTCGGATCGCCCGGGACCCTGCCAAACGGACAGCAGACCGTCAACCGCAAGCCGGCGCGGCAGGAGCGCGGCGGCTCCGGCTTCCAGGCCCAGAAGCCGGACGATCCCGGCGAGCGCGTGCGTGCCGAGCAGAGGGAGGAACGGTTCGTCCTCCTTCATCTCGTGGACGGGCAGATCGCCGGAGACGCCCTTCTCGGCGGCAAGCCAGGCGCGCGCCTCCTCGTCGCTGCCGACGGCGTCGATCAGCTTCAGCTGCAGCGCCTGACGGCCGGTGAAGACGCTGCCGTCGGCGAGCCGCAGCGCTTCCTCCGGAGAAAGGTTGCGGCGCTCGGCGACGAGATCGACGAACCAGTCGTAGCTGTCCATCACCAGCCGGCGGATCATCTCCAGCGCGGCCGGGTCCGGATCCTTGAAGAGCGACGGCTCGCCCTTCATCGGCGCGCTCTTCACCTCGCCGTATTCGACGCCGAGCTTGCCCAAGAGATCCTCGAAATGGCCGAATTGGAAGATCACCCCGATCGACCCGGTGATGGCGCTTTCGCGCGCGATCACATGGTCGGCCGCAATCGCGGTCAGATAGGCGGCTGAGGCGCCGAGGCCGTCGATAACGGCGACGACCGGCTTTTCCTGCGAGGCGGAGCGCACCGCGCGGTAGAGCGCCTCGCCGCCGCTCGCCGCGCCGCCCGGCGAATCGATGTGGAGCAGAATGGCCCGGACCGCCCGGCTCTCCTCGGCCCGCTTGATGAGCTTGACCGCCTCGGGACGCGTCTCGATGAAGCCGTCGACCCTGATCTCGGCGACATGGCCGCGCACCGCCGCCGGGTCGAGGCTCTCGAAATCGGTCGCCGCGCCAACGACGGCAAGGATCGCCACCGCCAGGATCACGAATGCGCTCACGCGCCAGAAGCTTGCACGCCGCCGCAAGCGCCGCCGCTCCAGGATCGCTTCGGTGTCCATGGGCCTTCTCTCCGATGATCGGATCGACGTAGCAGGCGCGTCGGCGGTCCGGCAAGCGCCGCGGCGCTCGATTGTAGGCGGCGGGCCGGCCGTTCTGGCAAGCGCCCCGCCGGCTCTGCTAGTTTGGACCGCATGAACCAGAGCGAGATCGGCGTTTCCGCCGGCGCGTCCGCTGCCACGCCCGCCGGGGATGCGGGGCCCGGCCGCGTCACGCCCATGATGGAGCAGTACAACGAAATCCGCGCCGCCAACCCGGATTGCCTGCTCTTCTACCGGATGGGCGACTTCTACGAGCTGTTCTTCGACGATGCGGTGATCGCCTCGCGCGCGCTCGGCATCACCTTGACGAAGCGCGGCAAGCATCAGGGGGAGGACATCGCGATGTGCGGCGTGCCGATCCACGCCAGCGACGATTACCTCCAGAAGCTGATCTCGCTCGGCCACCGCGTGGCGGTCTGCGAGCAGACCGAGGACCCGGCGGAAGCGCGGCGGCGCGGGGCGAAGTCCGTGGTGCGGCGGGCGGTGACGCGGCTGATCACGCCCGGCACGCTGACGGAGGACCGGCTGCTCGAGCCCGGCCGGAACAATTACCTGGCGGCGCTGGCGCGGATTGCCGGAAGCGTGGGCAAGAACGGTCACGCCATGGCCTGGGTGGACATCTCGACCGGCGAGTTCCGCATTGCCGAATGCGGGCCGGGCGGTCTGTCGGCCCTCCTGGCGCGGATCGAGCCGCGCGAGGTGCTGGCGCCGGACAAGCTGGCGCAGGACGCCGACACGCAGAAGTCGGTGGTTGAAGCGGGCGCGGCGCTGACGCCGCTCCCGGCGGCCTTCTTCGACGGGGCGTCGGCGGAGGAGCGGCTCTGCGGCCTCTTCGGCGTCAAGACCATGGAGGCGTTCGGGACCTTCAGCCGGGCGGAGCTTTCCGTCGGCGCCGCGCTGATCGCCTATGTGGAGAAGACGCAGATCGCCAGGCGCCCGCCGATCGAGCCGCCGCGGCGGCTCGGCGACGGCGAGTTCATGCGCATCGACGGGGCGACGCGCGCCAATCTGGAGCTGTTCCGCACCACGTCCGGCGACCGCGCCGGAAGCCTTCTCGCCACGATCGACCGGACGCGCACCGCGCCGGGCGCACGGCTGCTGGCGGAGCGGCTGGCGAGCCCGCTCTGTGATCCCGTGCTGATCGACCGGCGGCTCGACGCGGTGGAATTCTTTGTGGCTGAACAAGACGCTAGATCGGAAATCCGCGAGGCGCTGCGGCGCGTGCCGGACATGCTGCGGTGCCTGTCGCGGCTTGCTTTGGAGAGGGGCGGGCCGCGCGATCTTGAGGCGATCCGGGCGGGTATGGAGGGCGGGGAGGAGATCGCGCGCATAGTACAGGCGCACGGCGAAGGGGCGAGCGCAATGCGCCGGCAGGCGGAGAGCCTCGCCCAGGCGCCCGGTCACCTGGCGCGCGCTCTGCGCGACGCGCTGATCGATGAGTTGCCGCTGCTCAAGCGCGACGGCGGCTTTGTCAGGGCCGGTTACAGCGCCGAGCTCGACGAGGCGCGGGCCTTGCGCGACGAGAGCCGGCGCGTCGTCGCCTCGCTGCAGGCGCGCTACGCCGAGGCAACCGGCGTTCGCACGCTCAAGATCCGCCACAACAACGTGCTTGGCTATTTCGTCGAGGTGACGGCGGGACAGGCGCCGGCCTTGAGCAACGGAGCGCTCGCCGACAACGGCCGTTCTGGGCCGGATGCGGCGAGCCCGTTCATCCATCGCCAGACGCTCGCCAGCGCCATGCGCTTCTCCACGGCGGAGCTCGGCGAGCTGGAGCAGCGGATCGCCAGCGCGGCGGACCGGGCCCTGGCCCTGGAGCTGGCGATCTTCGAGGAGCTGGCCGGACAGATCGCGGCGGAGGAAGCGGCGATCCGCGACGCCGCCCGCGCGTTGGCGGAGCTCGACGTGGCGGCCGCACTGGCCGAGCTTGCCGCGACTGAAGGCTGCGTGCGCCCGCGAATCGACGCGAGCCTGGCGTTCGAAATCGAGTGTGGGCGGCACCCGGTCGTGGAAGCGGCGCTCAAGGCGGCGGGCGCGAGCTTCGTCGGCAACGATTGCGTGCTGGGGCATGGCGGCGCAGCTCTCCCCTCTCCCGCCTTGCGGGAGAGGGTGGCCCTCCGGCTTGCCGGAGGGTCGGGAGAGGGTGAGGCCCACGTCGTATCGGCTCCGGGAAACACCCTGGACGCGGAAGGTCGGCGCCACCCCTCACCCAGCCTCTCCCCGCAAGGGGGAGAGGAGCCCGTTGCGCCCGGCCGCATCTGGCTGGTGACCGGACCGAACATGGCCGGGAAATCCACCTTCCTCCGGCAGAACGCGCTGATCGCCATCCTCGCCCAGATCGGCTCCTTCGTGCCGGCGAAGCGGGCGCATGTCGGGGTCGTTGACGCGATCTTCTCCCGCGTCGGCGCCGCCGACGACCTCGCCCGCGGACGCTCCACCTTCATGGTGGAGATGGTGGAAACGGCGGCGATCCTGCACCAGGCGGGGCCGCGCGCGCTCGTCATCCTGGACGAGATCGGCCGCGGCACGGCGACCTTCGACGGCCTGTCGATCGCCTGGGCAGCGATCGAGCACCTGCACGACCGGAACTCGTGCCGGGCGCTCTTCGCCACGCATTATCACGAGCTGACCGCGCTTTCGGCCAAGCTGAAGCGGCTCGCCAACGTCACGATGAAGGTGAAGGAGTGGAAGGGCGACATCGTCTTCCTGCACGAGATCGTGCCGGGCGCCGCCGACCGTTCCTACGGCATCCAGGTGGCGAAGCTCGCCGGCCTGCCGAAGAGCGTGATCGCACGGGCGAGGCAGGTGCTGGAGGCGCTGGAGAAGAGCGACCGCTCTAGGCCGCGGGCGATCATCGACGACCTGCCGCTGTTCGCAGTGCGGCCGGCGGAGCCGGCGGAAGCCGAGCCGCACCCGGCCCTGGCGGCGCTCGACGCGATTTCTCCGGACGAGCTGTCGCCGAGGGAGGCGCTGGAGAGTTTGTACGAGCTGAAGCGGCTGAGGCGGGGGGAGGAGCAGGGGTGACACCGGCGGAAATCGAAAAGACGAAGCTGATCGCCAGCGCTCTCGATCGGGCGTCAACAGCCTGCTTCACGGTAGGGATCGCGCCACGCCGCTGGCCGGGTATGTTTATGACGTCAGCGGATTCCGCAGCTCCCTCGGCGTAGCCGAACTGCTTGGCGGATTGGCCGGTTGGCTTATCGTAGCGATCAGCCTACATATGCTGGCGCGACGCGTCTTGAATGGGATTCAACCATGAACATGTATTGGGTCCTGGCCTTTGTCATCACGCCGGCGATCGTCTTGCTCATCGGTTACCTCGGCGTTCTGCTTCACGAGCGCAGCCTCGACAAGAACCGACCTATGCCGGGCAAGTAACGTTGAAGGGTGCGACGTAACCTGAAATCTTTAGGCGAACGTCGGCTCGAGCAGGCTCGACAGATGATGCAAGAGCCGACCAACCCTTATTTCCTCCTGGCCTTTGTGGTCGCGCCTCTCGTTGCGATCGGCTTCGGCTGGGTTCTCGTGCTTGTCCACGAGCGCAGTCTGGATAAGAACCGGCGCGCACCGGGCGAGTGAGGCGCCGCCCCTTCACAAAGTGCAGGCCGAGCGAGGATTTCAGGCATGCGCTATAGCAATTCGATCACCGGCTGCGCCTAATAGAAGTATCTACCCGTGTTCCTCTCTCTCGCCACCACGTACCGGCCCGCCACCGATCTGGGCTTCCTCCTGATGAAGCATCCGGACCGGGTGCACGAGGTCGAGCTCGCCTTCGGCAAGGCGGTCGTCTTCTTTCCGGAGGCGAGCGACGATCGATGCGAGGCTGTGCTGGTGCTCGGCGTGGACCCGGTCGGCCTTGTCCGCGGCCGCGGTTCCGCCGATGGCCTGCTCGACCAGTATGTGAACGACCGGCCCTATGCGGCCTCCTCGTTTTTGTCGGTGGCGCTGAACCGGCTCTTTCGCTCGGCGATGGCGGGCAGCTCGCGGGAGAGGCCGGAACTCGCTTCAAGAGCGATTCCGTTGCGGATCGCTGTCACTCCGTTGCCGTGCCGCGGCTCGGAAGATTTGGTGCACGATCTCTTCGAGCCGCTCGGATGGGAAGTCAAAGTGGTGCGGATCGCCGGCGATCACAGGCCGTCGCGATATGTCTCGATGACGCTGCGCGGCTCGGCGCGCTTGGCCGATGCGCTGATCCAGATTTATGTGCTGATCCCAGTTCTGGACGCCGACAAGCATTACTGGGTCGGTGACGACGAGATCGAGAAGCTGCTCGCAAAGGGCGGCGCGTGGCTTGCCTCGCATCCCGAGCGCGAGCTGATCGCCAGCCGCTATCTGAAACGCCGGCGCGACCTGACCCGCGCCGCTCTGGCGAGACTGGCGCCCGAAGAGGCGCAGGCGGAGGCCTGGCCGGGGCCGCGATCGATCGCCGAGGACGCTTTCGAGGCGCCGCTCCGCCTGCACGACATTCGGCTCGACATGGTCGCGGAGGCGCTTGCCGGATGCGGCGCTGCGGTCGTCGCCGACCTCGGTTGCGGGGACGGCAAGCTCCTCGCCAGGCTCATCAAGAACCGGCAGTTCACCCGGATCATCGGCCTCGACGCCTCCGCCAAGTCACTGGAGCGAGCCGCGGAACGGCTGAAGCTCGGGCAAGCCGGAGGCCCCAAGGAAGGGCGGGTCGCGCTCCTGCACGGCGCCCTCACCTACCGCGACGAGCGATGGCATGGCGCGGACGCCGCCGTCCTCGTCGAGGTCGTCGAGCACCTCGACGCCGATCGGCTGCCGGCCATGGAGCAGGTGGTGTTCGGCACGGCCCGTCCACCGAAGGTGATCGTGACCACTCCGAACGCGGAGCACAACGTCCTCTACCCGACACTCCCCGAAGGCGCCTTCCGGCATCCAGACCACCGGTTCGAATGGACCCGCGCGGAGTTTCGATCCTGGGCTTCGGCGGTCGAGGCACGGTTCGGCTACTCCGCCGCTTTCTCCGAGATCGGCGATGCGGACGAGGTCCATGGCGCGCCGACGCAGATGGCGGTCTTCACCCGATGAGAGAGCTTGGACCGACGGTTCTGGAGATCCCGGATTTCTCCCTCGTCGTGCTGATCGGCGCGACGGGCTCCGGCAAGTCGACCTTCGCGGCAAGATGGTTCGCGCCGACGGAGATCGTCTCGTCGGATCATTGCCGGGCCATGGTTTCCGACAGCGATACGGACCAATCCGCGACGGCGGACGCCTTCGACCTGGTGCGGTTCATCGCCGAGAAGCGCCTCAAAGCCCGCCGTATCGCCGTGATCGACGCGACCAATGTGCGCGCCGCGGATCGGAAATTATGGGTCGAGATCGCCCGCCGCTGGCATGCCTTGCCGGTCGCGATCGTTCTCGATCCGGGTCTCGACATCTGCGTCGCCCGCAACAAGGACCGGCCGGAGCGCGATTTCGGGCGCGCCGTCCCGCAGCGCATGATCCAGGAAATCCGCGGGAGCGCCGGCGGGCTACAGCGCGAAGGCTTCCGGCAGGTCTGGCGGTTGTCTTCGGCGGAAGCAATTGATGCCGCCCGCATCGAGCGACGGGCGCTGTGGACGGACCGCCGCGACGATGCCGGCCCGTTCGACATCATTGGCGACGTGCATGGGTGCGCTGAGGAATTGCAAGTGCTGCTGCGCAGCCTCGGCTATGTTATTATTTGGGACGGAGCGGAGGTGACCGTCCACCCGCCCGAGGGGCGCAAGCTGATCTTCCTGGGCGATCTGGTGGATCGCGGCCCGAATACGCCAGATGTGTTGCGCATCGCTATGGCGGCGGTGGGGGCCGGGCATGCTTATGTCGTTCAGGGCAACCACGACCAGAAGCTCAGCCGCTGGATGGCTGGGCGCAACGTCAAGATCGCGCACGGCCTGCAGCAATCGATCGACCAGCTCGCCGCCGAGCCGCCAGAGTTCCAGGCCAAAGCCAAAGCGTTTCTCGATGACCTCCGTAGCCATTATTGGCTGGACGGTGGACGGCTCGCTGTCGCGCATGCCGGCCTAATGGAGGAGATGATCGGCCGAGGCTCCGGCGCTGTGCGCGATTTTGCTCTTTACGGCGAGACGAGCGGGGAGATCGACGCGTTCGGTTTGCCAATAAGGCTTGCTTGGGCGGCGGATTATCGGGGCAAGACAGCGGTCGTTTTCGGTCATACGCCGACGCCGGAAGCGGAGTGGGTCAACAACACGGTCTGCATCGATACGGGATGCGTATTCGGCGGAAAGCTGACCGCTCTCCGATGGCCGGAAAGGAAGCTGGCGAGCGTCCCGGCGGAGCGAGTCTATGCCGAGCCGATCAGACCCTTCCAGGCGGCAAGCGGAGATGGGTCGGGACAGGCCGGGGCCGACACGCTGCTCGACTATGCGGACGTGTCCGGGCGGCGCTGGATCGAGACGACGCTCAAAGGGCGGATCGTGGTGGCGGAGGAGAATGCCGCCGCCGCGTTGGAGGCGATGAGCCGCTTCGCCGTCGCGCCGCAATGGCTCGTC
>JACCSN010000159.1 GCA_013812985.1 Hyphomicrobiales bacterium
GTGACTGCCAAGGGCATTTCCCGTGACAAGGGCGACCGCATGGCGGCGGAAGGCGTTGGCGTCATTACCGTGCCGGACAACCGCTGGGCGCGCGTGGATATCAAGAGCATCGGGCTCCTGCCCAACGCCATCGCCAAGCAGCAGGCCAAGGATGCCGGCGCCAAGGAAGCTTGGTTCGTCGACCGCGACGGCTATGTGACAGAGGGCGCGTCCACCACGGCCTGGATCGTCACGGAGGAGGGAGCGCTGGTGACGCGCCCGAACGGCTCCGACATCCTGCCCGGCGTGACGCGCCTTACGGCGTCCGACGTGGCGCGGTCTTTTGGCCTGGAGATCGTTGAGCGGAAGTTCTCGGTTCAGGAAGCCAAGGCGGCGCGCGAGGCCTTCATGACGGCCGCGAGCACGGTCGTGATGCCGATCGTCCGAATCGACGGCGAGGCTGTCGCGGACGGACGCCCCGGTCCGGTCGCCACGCGGTTGCGAGCCGCCTTTCACGCCGCCGCCGAGAAGGCACGGTAACGATAATGCCGGGCATCTCGCAGGCCTGCGGGGCAGGGGGTGACAGTGCAGCACGAAACGGGCAATGTGATCCTTCACTCGATCAATGACCGGAGCCACGCAAATGGCTGAGAAGAGTCACAATCTCCAGGACACCTTCCTGAACCATGTTCGCAAGGCCAAGATTCCGCTGACGGTCTTTCTTGTGAACGGTGTCAAGCTGCAGGGCGTGGTGACCTGGTTCGATAATTTCTGCCTGCTCTTGAGGCGCGACGGCCACTCCCAGCTTGTCTACAAGCACGCCATCTCGACTGTCATGCCGGCGCATCCCGTCCAGCTCTTCGAACCTGAATCCGAAGAAGCAAGCGAGCCCTGATTGAAGCCTCGGGACCGGCGCCAAGCGGATGATCTAGGCGCGGACGGCGCACACCGTGACGACGGCGCAGGCCCAGCAGCGCCGACCCGCGCGCTCGTCATCCTGCCGGAGCGCCGACATCCGGCCGAGCCCGGCGGCGTCCCGGCGCGCTCCGCCGAGGAGCAGCTGGTGGAGGCCGTAAGCCTCGCCCGGGCGATCGGGCTGGAGGTGACCGCAACCCTGATCGCGCCGCTCCGGAAACCCGTGCCAGCCACATTGCTCGGCTCCGGCAAGGTGGAGGAAATCGCCGCGCTCGTCCGGGTGAATGACGCCGAGCTGGTGATCATCGATCATCCGCTCAGCCCGGTCCAGCAACGCAACCTGGAAAAGGCCTGGTCGGCCAAGGTGCTCGACCGCACAGGCCTGATCCTGGAGATCTTCGGGGACCGCGCGCAGACCAATGAAGGGCGGCTGCAGGTCGAGCTCGCCCACCTCAACTACCAGAAAAGCCGGCTGGTGCGGTCCTGGACCCATCTGGAGCGGCAGCGCGGCGGCTACGGATTCCTGGGCGGGCCGGGCGAGACGCAGATCGAGGCGGATCGCCGGCAGATACAGACCCGCATCCGCAAGATCGAGGACCAGCTCGACCGGGTGCGCAACATGCGCTCCGTGCATCGCGCCGAGCGCAAGCGCGTGCCGAGGCCGGTCGCCGCGCTCGTCGGTTACACGAACGCCGGCAAGTCGACCCTGTTCAACAAGCTCACCGGCGCCGAACTTCTCGCCGAGGACATGGTGTTCGCCACGCTTGACCCGACTCTGCGCCGCGTGCGGCTGCCGCATGGCGAGGAGCTCATCCTCTCCGATACGGTCGGCTTCATCTCCGAGCTGCCGACGGCGCTCGTGGCGGCTTTTCGAGCCACGCTGGAGGAGGTGCTGGAGGCCGACATCATCCTGCACGTGCGCGACATCGCCTCGCCGGAAACCGCGCAGCAGGCGGAAGATGTCATGCACGTGCTCGCCGAACTGGGCATCCATCCCGGCCAGGATCGGCGGACCATCGAGGTCTGGAACAAGATCGACCGTCTGGAGCCCGCCCAGTGCGAGGCTCTGCAGAGCAAGGCGGCCGCCGCCGAGCCGCCGGCTGTAATGATCTCGGCCGTGACGGGCGAGGGGGTTGACGACCTCCTGAAACGGATCGAACGCGCGCTGATGGGCGAGCGACCGACGGTCATTGTCGAGTTCGGCCCCCAGCAGCTCGCCGCCGCTTCATGGCTCTACGAGCACACCGAGATCCTGGAGCGGAACGACGATCCGGAAACCGGCTCCGCGCGGATCAAGGTCAGGATCGCCGAGCCGCGGATGACGCCTTTCCAGGAATGGGCGCAGCGCGAGCGCGTCACCGTTGCCGCGACGGAAAACAGCGGCGCCTTGACCTGACGGCCCGGCCTTCCTGGAATCGGGTATCCTCTACGCAGCCCTCATCCTGATGAGGTGCGGAGCCGAGCGAAGCCTCGCCCTTCGACATGCTCAGGATGAGGGGACGAGGGCGTTTCCAGCGCGCTCTGGACGATCCTTCGAGACGCCGCTCCGCGGCTCCTCAGAGCTTGTGAATCTATCCGTGACGGCATCCCGCTCCCTTCCGAGGGTTACTTCGCCAGAACACATGCGCGTCCCATTTGCGATGTCATCCCGGATGGCGCGTCAGCGGCAGTCCGGGACCCATAAACGCCGAAGCTGGCCGAAGGTGCTTCGTCGTCGTCGCTCTCCGCTCATGCCCCGGCGTTTATGGGTCCCGGTCTTGGCCTCTGGCCAAACCGGGATGACAAACCTCGGGGCTTGGTGAAACTCAGACTCGCTTGCGGAGCTTTGAAAAAGACTCACAAGCTCTTAGGATGAGGGCGGTGAATTTCAGGACGGGCGTCCGAAAAACTCACGCCTCAGCCTCAAGCCGTTTGGCGTCGTTCCAAAGCGATTCCATCTCCTCCAGCGAGGCGTACTCCAGGCGCTGTCCCTGGCGCTCCAGCTCCGTCTCGATGTGACGAAAGCGGCGCTGGAACTTGGCATTCGCACGCCGCAGCGCCGCCTCCGGATCGATCGTCAGATGCCGGCCGAGATTGGCGGCCGCGAACAGGATGTCGCCAAGCTCGTCTTCCAGGCGATTACGGTCTCCGTCGTCGCCGGCAAGCTCGGCCTCCAGCTCCTCAATCTCCTCCCGTATCTTGGCGACGACCGCACGAGGATCGTTCCAATCGAAGCCGACCGCGCCGGCGCGCTTCTGCAGCTTCACGGCGCGGGTTAGGGCTGGAAGTCCGACAGGAACATCGCGCAGCAGACCACTTTCATCGGGTCCCGTGGAAGTGCCGAGTTGTGCCGACCGCCTAGCGGACCGCTCCGCCTTCTCCTCAGCCTTGATGGTGTCCCAGCGCTGCTTAACCTGCGCGGCATCGGCAGCCTCCGCCTCGGCGAAAATATGGGGGTGGCGACGGATCATCTTGGCGGTGATCGCCTCAACCACCTCTGGAAACGCGAAATCACCAGCTTCTTCCGCCATGCGGGCGTGGAACGCGACTTGAAGCAAAAGGTCGCCCAACTCGTCCCGGAGATCCTCAAGGTCGCCGCGCTCGATCGCATCGGCCACCTCATAGGCCTCCTCGATCGTGTACGGCGCGATAGTCGAGAAATCCTGGGCGAGATCCCAGGGGCACCCAGTTCCGGGCGTCCTCAGCCTCGCCATGATCTCGATCAGCGCACCGATGTCGCGGGACGGCTTCATGCGTCGCTCCTCTGGCCGCGTTCCTGCCATGCTCGGCCTGGCGACGCCATCGTGAAACCACAAGTGGGAGCAGAGCAGTGGATCACGCACGCCGGGAACGCACGGAGCCAAAGGGTCGATTCGCATAAGATATATTATGGAACCAAAACAGGTTATGCCTTGAGCGGCAGCTCCATCGTCAGCCCGTCATAGGCCGGCTCCACATTCGCCGGCAGCTCACGGCGAAGCGTCTCATAGTCAAGATCGACATGCATGTGCGTCAGGTAAGCGCGCTTGGGCTTGAGGCGCTCGATCCAGGCCAGCGCCTGAGCCACCGACAGGTGGCTCGGATGCGGCGTATAGCGCAGCGCATTGACGATCCAGACATCGAGGTCTTGCAGCCGGTACTCTGCTTCGTCATCAAGGTCGCTGAGGTCCGGGGAATATGCCAGGCCGCCGATCCTGAAGGCCAGCGATGTGATGCGGCCATGGATCAAGCTGACCGGCAAAGCCGTCAAAGCGCCGCCAGGTCCGTCGATCGTAACCAGCTGCCCGGCATCGACCCGGTTCGCGTTGAGGATCGGCGGATAGTCACTGCCCGGCGGCGTCTCGAAGCAGTAGCCAAAACCCGCCCTGAGCCGCTCCAGTGTCGGCGCGTCGGCGTAAATGTCGACGCGCCGTCGTGTGTTGATGACGAAGCCCCGCAGATCGTCGATGCCGTGGATATGGTCGGCGTGCGGGTGCGTGAAGAGCACGCCGTCAATGCCGCCGAGCCCGGCGTCGAGCGCCTGCTCGCGAAGGTCGGGGCTGGTGTCGATCAGGACCTGGGTCACGCCGCCCGCGGCGGAAATCCGCTGCGCAAGAAGCGAGCAGCGGCGCCGGCGGTTCTTCGGATTCGCCGGGTCGCAGGCGCCCCAATCGCCGCCGATCCGCGGCACGCCTGGAGACGCGCCGCACCCAAGCACGGTGAAGCGAAGCCGGTCGGCCATTTTGGCGCTCAGGGCCGCGGGACCTTGGAGAAGAGCCGAAAGAAATTTTCGGTTGTCTGCCGCGCGATTTCGTCGGGGGTCACGCCGCGGACCTCGGCCAGCACCGCGGCGGTATGGGCGACAAAGGCCGGCTCGTTGCGTTTGCCCCGGTGTGGCGGCGGCGCAAGGTAAGGCGCGTCCGTCTCCACCAGGATCCGGTCGGCGGGCAGATCGCGTGCGATGTCTCGCAGCGTCTGCGAGTTCTTGAAGGTCAGGATGCCGGAAAACGAGACATAATGGCCCAGCCTGATTCCGGTCTCCGCCAGCACGCGGCCGGATGAAAAGCAGTGCAGCACGGCCGGGAAGGCGCCTTTCACGGTTTCTTCCTCAAGGATCCTCACCATGTCGACATCCGCATCACGCGCATGGATGACCAGCGGCAATCCGGTCACCCGCGCAGCTTCGATGTGAGTTCGCAGTCCGGCAGCCTGGGCCTCGCGCGGGGCTTTGTCGTAGAAGTAGTCAAGCCCGGCTTCGCCGATCGCCACGACCTTCGGGTGCTCGGTAAGCCGCGCCAGCTCGTCGGCCGCGACATCGAGTTCCTCGTGGGCATTGTGAGGATGCGTGCCGACCGAGCAGGTGATCTGGCCGAAGCGCTCCGCCACCGCCCTCACCTGCTCGAATCGGCGGACCCTTGTGCAGATCGTCACGATCCGGCCAATCCCCGCATGATCGGCGCGCGAGACGACCGCCTCCAGCTCTTCCGTGAAATCCGGGAAGTCGAGATGGCAGTGGCTATCGACCAGCATCACACGGCCGTTGACCGTTCGGCCAAGCTCAAGCGCCCTGCTCCGCCAGTTCCGGCTCCACATAGCGCGGGAAGACCGGCTGGGTGGGCGGCAGCGGCGTGCCGGGCGTGAGGCGGCTCGCCTCGCCGAGCATTGCGAAGCGCCGCGCATCCCCCGGGACCGCGAGCAGGTCCAGGAGCCGGGTCGCGGAATCCGGCATGACCGGCTGCACGAGGATCGCTACTTCCCGGATCACCTCGGCCGTCACATAGAGCACGGTCGCCATGCGCTCCGGGTCAGTCTTGCGCAGCGCCCAGGGTTCCTGCGCCGCGAAATACCGGTTCGCGTCGGCCACCACCTGCCAGATCGCCGCGAGCGCCACATGGATCGCCTGCTGCCGCATTGCCGCCCGGCAGCGATCCAGCAGCTCATCCGCGGCCGCAATCAGCGCATCGTCCTCGGTCGTGAACGGCCCCGGATCCGGCACGGCGGAACCCGTATGCTTGCCGAACATGGAGAGCGAGCGCTGCGCCAGGTTGCCCAGATCGTTGGCAAGGTCGGCGTTGATGCGGCCGACGATCGCCTCATGGCCATACGAGCCGTCCTGCCCGAACGACACCTCGCGCATGAAGAAGTAACGCATCTGATCGACGCCGTAATGCGCCGCCATGGCGAAGGGGTCGACCACGTTGCCGACCGACTTCGACATCTTCTCACCGCGATTGAACAGGAAGCCGTGCGCGAAGACCCGCTTAGGCGGCGCGATGCCGGCCGACATCAGGAAGGCCGGCCAGTAGACCGCGTGGAAGCGCACGATGTCCTTGCCGATCACATGCAAATCGGCCGGCCAGAACCGCCAGAGCGGCGCATCCTCGTCTGGAAAGCCCACGCCGGTGATGTAGTTGGTGAGCGCGTCGACCCAGACGTACATGACGTGTTTCGGGTCGTCCGGGACCCGAATTCCCCAGTCGAACGTGGTCCGGGATACGGACAGGTCCTTCAGGCCGGATTTCACGAAGCTCACCACCTCGTTCCGTCGTTCCCGTGGCCCGATGAAATCCGGATTGCCCTCGTAATGTGCAAGCAGCCGCTCCTGGAATGCGGAAAGGCGAAAGAAGTAGCTTTCCTCCTCGAGCCATTCGACGGGCGTGCCTTGCGGGCCATAACGGAGGCCGTCCGGGCGGAGCTCCGTTTCTTCCTCGCCGTAATAGGCTTCGTCGCGGACGGAGTACCAGCCGGAGTAATTGCCCTTATAGATGTCGCCCGCGGCTTGCATCCGCCGCCAGATCTCCTGGCTCGCTCTGGCATGCCGCTCTTCCGTCGTGCGGATGAAATCGTCGTTGGAGCAGTTCAGCGCCTTCGCCATGTCGCGGAACAGCGGCGTGTTGCGGTCGGCGAGCTCGCGAGGGCTGAGGCCCTGCCCGCGCGCGGTCTGCTGCATTTTGATGCCGTGCTCGTCCGAGCCGGTCAGGAAGAACACATCGGCGCCGTCGAGACGCTGAAAGCGAGCGATCACGTCCGTGGCGATGATCTCGTAAGCGTGCCCGATATGCGGCGTGCCGTTCGGGTACGATATGGCCGTCGTGACGTAGAAGCGAGGCTTTTCGGCCATGGCGGGACCTGCGGAAACTCATCGGTTGTCAAGATGCCCGGGCTGGCCGAGGGCGGTCGTCGTCGCCTCGAGCGTCTCAAGGACGAATTGCCGCCGGTCGAGATTGTAGGTCTCGACATCCCGCCCGGAAAGCGTGGCCTTGTCCCATAGCTCGGCCCAGGTGACAAGCGGCGCGGCGGGCGGCTTGGCCTCGGGAGACGGCTCCGGCAAGCCGCGCACCCGCCGGGCGAGATAGCCCCGGTAAAGCTCCAGGAATTGCTCGGTGGAGGCCGCGTCCATCGCCATTGACGAGATCTTCAGCTGCGCCCGTGGGTCGCCACGCTCGATGGCTTCCAACAGAAGCCGATAAAGCGCCGCGCCGTCGTTCTGGACGATCTCGATGAGCCGCCTCGGGCTCCCGCCGGCCAGGGCGGCAGAGAGTTTCTGCTCGGATGGCTTCGCGACGCCTGACGCGACGTTGCGGACGACAGCCTCCGTGTCCGCCACCGACAGCGGCCAAAGGTCGAGGCCGCGGCAGCGCGACAGGATTGTCGGCAGGAGCGCCCCCCGGCTCCGCGCAATCAGGATGAAGAGCGTCCGCCGCGGCGGCTCCTCCAGGTTCTTCAGGATGGCGTTGGCCGCGCTGAGGCTCATGTCATCCGCCGGATCGATGATGACGACCCGCCAGCCCCCCTCGCCCGCCGTCGTGCCGAGAAACCGGGTGATCCGGCGGACCGAATCGATCGACAGCTCGCTTTTGAAGCGCTTGCTCTTGTCGTCCCATTCCCGTTGCTGGGGGAGGAGGTTGGCGTGCACGCCGACCGCCAGCCGGCGCGCGGCGGGATGTTCGGGCGGCACGGAGAGGTCGCCGGCGGCCCGGACCTCCGCTGCGTCGGGATCGGGATTGACGAAAACGTAGCGGGCCAGCCGGAACGCCAGCGTGGCTTTGCCGATGCCCCGCTCGCCGGCGAAGATCCAGCCGTGATGCATCCGGCCGGAGCGATAGGCGTCGAGAAGGGTTCGTTCGGCGGCTTCTTGGCCCACCAACGTCGTCGTCTCGCGCGGCGGCGCGACGCCCGGGATCGCATCGGCCGCGCCGCGCTCCTCCTCCGATCGAGCCGCCCGCGCCATCGCTCAGGCGACCGACCGGGCTTGGAGGTTCAGCCGCTCCGACACAGCGGCGCGAACCGCTTTGGCCACGGTGGCCTGGTCCGGTGTCGCGTCGATCACGACGCAGCGTCGCGGCTCCTGGGCGGCGATGTCGAGAAAGGCCCTGCTCCGAGCTTCGTGAACCCCCAACCCGTCGCCCTCGAAGCGATCAGGCAGATTCGCGCGCGCCCGGATGCGCTGGATTCCGAGCTCCGCGGGCAGATCCAGGACCAGCGTCAGATCGGGCCGATCCTCGCCGACGCTGATCCTTTCGAGGCGATCCAGAACGTCGGGCGCGACGCCGCTCGTTCCCTGGTAGGCGCGGGTGGAGTCGAGGAAGCGGTCACTGATCACCCAGGTTCCGGCCTTGAGCGCCGGCCGGATCGATTCAGCCAGATGCTCAGCCCTGGCGACAGCGAAAACGAGCGCTTCCGCCTCCGCGCCGAAGGGAGCGATGCGTCCGAGAAGCAGAAGCTCGCGCAGCGCCTCGGCGCGCGGCGTGCCGCCTGGCTCGCGCGTCAGGAGAACGTCTACGCCCCGCTCGCGGAGCCATTCCCCCAGAATCTTCGTCTGCGTGGACTTTCCGGTCCCCTCCCCGCCTTCCAGCGTGATGAAGCGTCCCCGCGAGCTCACAGCCACCCAAGCAGAAGCTCGCCCAAAGCGTCGAGCGCGCGCGCGTGGAGCGGGCCCTGCGCCACCGCGGCCGCGGTAAACAGCGGCGTTTCCTGCACGACGCGGTCGCCGTCCAAAACCTTGAACGCGCCGACCTGAACGCCGGCCTCCACCGGCGCCATAATCGGGCCTTGATAAACGACACGGGCCTTCATCGCCTCGCCCGCCGTGCGGGCGATCAGGACCCGGATCGGCCCCTTGGCTTTGAGCGGCACGCGGCCGACCTCGCCGCCATAGACCGAAGCTTCGGCCACAACCTCGTCCGCTTCGAAGGCGGTCACCTGCTGAAAGGATCGAAAGCCCCAGTCGAGCAGCTTCTTGGCTTCCGTCTCGCGGTCGCGTTCCGATCCCAGGCCGCTAATGGAAAGGATCAGGCGCTGCGTGTTGCGCAGCGCCGACGCGGTGATCCCATAACCCGCTTCCTTGGTGTGCCCGGTTTTCAGGCCGTCGACGCCGAGCCCGTCATCCAGGAGTGGGTTGCGATTGCTCTGCCGGATCTCGTTCCAGGTGAACTCAGGCTCGGAGAAGATCGCGTAATGCTCCGGATA
>JACCSN010000176.1 GCA_013812985.1 Hyphomicrobiales bacterium
ACCTGTCCTGCCCGGTTGGGATTTCACCCGAATGACACAATCAGGCCGTCCGGCGGATATGGGCCCGTCATGCGGAACGAAGCGCCGCATCTCGCCCTCATATCGTCGTGCCGACGAAGCCTCGCTGCGGGGCATTGGATGAGTGCGGCGCCCGGTGCGACAGGACGCGTGCAATCGGTCAATCCGTTCAACAGCTTCTTCATGGCGGGATTTGAATGTTCCACCCACCGGCTCCTCACCGGCCGGCGCCTGGATGTGATCGCCTCGACAAGGCACGACGAGGCCGCTCTCTCCGACTACCGGCAGCTCCGGCAACATGGCATCCGAACGATCCGTGACGGTCTTCGCTGGCACCTCGTCGAAAAGGGACAGGGAGTTTACGAATGGTCGAGCTTCCTGCCGATGCTCCGGGCGGCGCGCGAGGCCGGCATGCAGGTCATCTGGGACCTGTGCCATTACGGCTGGCCGGAGGACCTCGATATCTGGTCGCCGGACTTCGTCGACCGGTTCGCCGGTTTCGCCGGCGCCGTCGCGCGTGTCGTCCGCGCGGAAACGGACGCCGTGCCGCTCTATTGCCCCGTGAACGAGATCTCCTTCTGGGCCTGGGCGGGCGGCAATGTGGGCTATCTTAATCCGCATCAGCGGGAGCGCGGCCCGCTCCTCAAGCGCCAGCTCGTGCGGGCCGCGATTGCGGGAATCGAGGCGGTCAGGGCGGTCGACCCGCGCGCCCGGTTCGTGCATGCCGAGCCCATCATTCATATCCTCCCGCGAAAAGGCCGCCCAGACGACGTGGACCTTGTCGCAAGGCACATGCTCGGCCAGTGGGAAGCCTTCGACATGCTCGCCGGGCAATTGGCGCCCGAGCTCGGCGGCAGACCCGATTACCTCGATGTGATCGGGGTCAACTTCTATCCGGACAATCAGTGGGTGCACGAATACGGCACCATCCCGCTCGGCCGCCACGATTACCGCCCGTTCCGGAACATTCTGGCGAGCGTGTCGCAGCTTTATAACCGGCCGATCATTGTCGCCGAGACTGGAGCGGAAGGAAGCGCCGGTCCGGCCTGGCTCCACTATATTGCCGGGGAGGTCCGGGCCGCTGTCGCCGAAGGCGTGCCGGTCCACGGCGTCTGCCTCTATCCGGTGCTGGACTATCCGGGCTGGGACGACGAGCGGAACTGTCCCGTCGGCCTCCTGCAGATGACAGCCGGGCCCGGTGGCCGCGCGATCAACGAGCCGCTCGCGGCGGAACTCAGGCGGCAATCGCAGATCATGGCGGGCGATAAGCGCGAGGCCGGACGGCGGGCGGCGCTGGTTGGGCAAGCCCGCCGCCGGCGCTCTAAATAATGCGTAGACCGGATGGATCGGCAGCGAATCCGAGAACCGGCGGAGCCGCTCAGTATCCCGGATTGTGCTTTGCTCCGACCGCGCTAGGGCGATCCGGGCGCTTGCGATTACCCCCTATTCGTCGCGGTACACCCGTTCCCGCCTCTCATGCCGCTCCTGCGCTTCGATCGACAATGTGGCGATCGGGCGGGCGTCGAGCCGCCGCAGGTTGATCGGTTCGCCGGTCTCTTCGCAGTAGCCGTAGGTCCCCTCCTCGATGCGCTTCAGCGCGGCGTCGATCTTGCAGATGAGCTTGCGCTGGCGATCGCGGGCGCGCAGTTCGATGGAGCGGTCCGTTTCCGAGGACGCGCGATCGGCGTAGTCGGGATGGTTGTGGCTCTCCGCCTGCAATGTCTCCAGCGTCTCCCTGCTTTCCGCGAGAATTTCCTCCTTCCAACCCATGAGCTTCTTGCGAAAATACTCTCGCTGCCGCTCGTTCATGAACGGCTCGTCATCGTTCGGCATGTAGGTGATACCCTCATTCAACATGATGGGCGTGAATCCCAATATGCTGCCCTCTCCCCAGTGGGGCGCATATACGGGAGAAGGCGCGGCCCTGGCAAGCCGGGCGCATTTGAATGTTTTGTGAAAAACAGATGCTGCTTTAAGGCCTTAGCCTCAGGCATCCGTTCGGGGATCCTTAACCTTGTCGTGCCACGCTCAAGCGCATGAGTGTTGTCCAGGACTTCCACAGGCGCGCGCAGGCCGAAGCAGCGGATCTGCTCGAGGCTATTGCCGGCGCCGAAACCGTCATCGTAGCCACGATCGAGCGGGAATGTGAGGCGCTCAGGGCGCGCCGCATGCTGGCCGCGAGGGCCTTGCATACGCGCCTTTGCGACGCCGCCAAGCTCTACCTCGACGCGACCCGCGCCGCGCGGGCGAGCATCGAGGCGATCGAGGAGATCATGCCGGGAAGCCTGGCGCTCCTGGAGGAGAGCCGCTCCGCGTTTTCCGCGCTCCTGAAGGTCGAGCTCGCCGTGCTCGCCACGCACCGCGCCTCGGCCGGAGCGGAAAGCGAGCCCGATTTCGCCGGCCAGAGGCTTGGCGGCGCGGCAGGCTTCCCGTCGACGGGGAGCCGCCCGATCGCCGAGGCGGCGCTACGCCCCGCTCCGCCGCGCCTCCGCAGTATCCCGGCGCGACTCTCACAAGCGCAAAGCACTCGCGGCGGAGCCCGCTGAACCCTAAAGTGGGCGGCTCATGCCGGCCTTCATCTGCACAGCTTGCGGGACCGAGTTCCCGCCCTCCCCGTCCCCGCCGACCACTTGCCCGATCTGCGCTGATGCCCGCCAGTATGTGCCGGCGGGCGGGCAAGGCTGGACCACGCTCGATGAACTCGCCAGGGGCCATGCCAACACGTTCCGTCAGCATGAGCCGAAGGTGCTGGCGATCCGCACCGAGCCAAGCTTCGCGATCGGCGAGCGCGCCTTCCTGATCCTGTCGGACGCGGGGAACCTGCTGTGGGACTGCCTGACCCTCATCGATGACGCGACAGTCACGCTGATCCGCGCGCTCGGCGGGCTTGCCGCCATCGCGATCTCCCATCC
>JACCSN010000441.1 GCA_013812985.1 Hyphomicrobiales bacterium
GTCCCTGGCACGCTGAACGAGGCTCGGCGCGCGCCAGGCCGGGGAGGGGGCGGTGTTCGGTGGTGTGGCCGGCAGCAGAGATGGAGGCAGACCGATGTTCGGCAACCGACTTACCCGCAGGGTGCTCATGAAGCAGGGATTGGCGGCCGCGTCCTGGGCGATGCTCGCCCCGGCTTCCACTCCGGTCCTCGCCGCGTCCGGACGGGCCCCCTACCCGACGCTCGCGGCCGGACGCCTGGTTCCCGCGTCACTGCGGGATTACGAGAACGCGATGATGTCGGGAGGCCCACCGAAGGACGGGATCCCGGCGATCGACGCGCCGCAGTTCTGGAGTGCCGACGAGGCGGACCGATTCCTGGATGGCGGCGAGGTGATCTTCGGACTCGTCGAGAACGGCATCGCCCGCGCCTATCCGCAGCGCATCCTGGTCTGGCACGAAATCGTCAACGACGTGATCGGCGGCCTCGGCCTGGCGGTCACTTACTGCCCGCTGACTGGCACGGCGATCGCTTTCGAGCGCGGGAACACCGAATTCGGCGTCAGCGGGAGCCTCGTGAACAGCAACCTGATCATGTACGACCGCGATACCGATACCTGGTTCCCGCAGGTACTCGCGGTCGGCATCCGCGGTCCGCATGCGGGTGAGGCTCTGCTAGAACGCCCGATGGCCTGGTCGACCTGGCGGCAGTGGCGCGACGCCCGTCCCGACACGCAGGTCCTTTCGACCGACACCGGATTTGCGCGCAACTACAGTCGCGATCCCTATGGCGGCTACAATCCGCGCTCCGGCTATTATGCGCCGGATGCGCCTCTCCTCTTTCCGGTGATGAACGAAGACGACCGCTTTCCGCCGAAGGCGGTCGTGATCGGCGCACGCACGGCCGCCGCGGCGGTTGCGTTTCCTCTCGAGACGCTGCGCCAGGCTCGCCGGCTGGAGTTGTCCGGACCGTCGGAGAGCTTCACGGCCCTCTACGATCCGGTCCTCGATACCGGGCATGTGTTCCGGGGGCGCACGAGCGCCGCGGCCGAGGCGACCGGTCCGGGGCCGTCCGGCGTGACCTGGTCGGGCGGCGCCCCCCTGGAGTCTGCAAACAGCTTCGCGGCGATGTGGTTCGCCTGGGCAGCTTTCTATCCGCAGAGCATGGTCCATGCGTAAGGTTGTGCACAGCTTGATCAAACCGGCAAACCAGGTTCTGGCCTGGAGCATTGCTGCCGCCTATCTGATGCTGTTCCTCGTCGCCGTTGCCGATCTGACGATCGACGGCGTTTGGCGGCCGCTCTCGGGTTTCGCGGCTTCGGACTGGCAAAATCTCGTGCTCAGGCAGCGCTCACCCTTCCAGTTCGAGACCGTGGCCGTGGTCGAGGCACCTTGGCTGGTATGGCTGATCTCGCCGATGAACATCGCGATTGGCCTGACGCTCGGGCTGCTGACGGGACTGCAGATCGCACTGGTCAGGATCGCCAAGGATTGCGCCGTTGCCTGCGGGCTGAGCCCGGCAACAGGCATCCTGGCTGGGCTGCCGGGACTTCTCGCGGGGAGCGCCTGCTGTGCGCCTCTGCTGTTCGTCCTGCTTGGAATTCAGGTCACCGCGTCGATGGTCACGCTGATGGGACTGCTCGTCCCCGTCGCCTTCTTCCTCTTGGGCGCGGGATTGGTGATGACCCTGCGGACAGCCGCGCGCCGCTGCCGCGAGGCGCGAATTTAGGCTGCCGCGTTGGCGCCCCGCATCGCCGCCTGAGAGGCGGGGCGCGTCCGGAAAGGCATCTCAAAAGGGCAGCGTGCCGACGACGAGCAGAGGGCCGGGCAGGAACAACGCGACGAGCGCGATCGATGCTCCCGAACGCCGCTCGGTTCCATTCGGGATGGCGGCGCAGTCAGGTGAATCAGATACCACAGGCGACCTTTCGTCTCCGGTGCAATACGCCCTTGACTCCGGACTGTGGTCCGGCGGGCATCATAGGACCCCGGAGTCGGTGCAGGTGTTCCCTCATGCGCGATAGGAGAGACCATCATGACGATCTGAAGTAGCCCCCTAATTCGCCGGACAGGGCCTCGCACTTGGATAGGTGTGAGTAGTATGCCTGACCCTATGACCAGCACGTTTGACCGCGTCGAGGTGATCACGTCGGTGCAGCGCCGGCGGCGGTGGAGCACCGAAGAGAAGATGCGGATTGTCGAGGAGACCTATCTGCCCGGCAACAGCGTCTCGCTCGTTGCCCGCCGACACGGAATCGCCGGCAACCAGCTCTTCACTTGGCGTAGATTGATGGTGCAGGGCGCACTCACAGCTGCCGGCGCCGGTGAGGAGGTCGTCCCGGCGTCCGAGTATCGGGCGGCCCAGCAGCAGATCCGCGAGTTGCAGCGGCTGCTCGGCAAAAAGACGCTCGAGAACGAGATCCTGCGGGAGGCGGTGGAGCGCGTCACCGGCCCCAAAAAGGGGCACTTGCGCTTGAACTCGTGGCCGGAGGGCGGTCGGTGAGCGGGGTCGCATCAGCCCTACAGCTCTCGCGCCCGAACCTCTCGTCGCGGCGCCAGGCTGTGCCGCGGCGGCGGGGCCGCCCGCCTGCGCCCGATGCGGAGTTTGTCGCCGCGATCCGGACGCTCATCGCTGACCTGCCCACCTACGGCTACCGTCGCGTTCATGCTCTGCTGCGTCGCCAGGCTGAGCAGGACGGCCGCCCTGCGCCGAACGTGAAGCGCGTCTATCGGGTGATGAAGGTGCATGGCCTGCTGCTTCAGCGCCATGCCAGCAGTGGCTTGGAGCGCCGTCACGAAGGCCGTGTCGCCGTCGATATCCGCAACACCCGCTGGTGCTCGGACGGCCTGGAGATCGGCTGCGACAACGGCGAGCGGGTGCGCGTCGCCTTTGCGCTGGACTGCTGCGACCGCGAGGCCATGAGCTTCGTCGCGACGACCGGCGGCATTACCAGCCAAGACGTGCGGGATCTCATGGTGGCCGCCGTCGAGCATCGCTTTGGGCGGGTGAACCGCCTGCCGAGCACGATCGAGTGGCTGACCGATAACGGCAGCTGCTATGTCGCTCGCGAGACCCGCCTAAGCTCGATCACACGGCGGGAGAACGAATCCAGGATACTCTAATTAGCTCTCGACATCGGCTCTCCCGCCGGCCCATCCCTGTTTTTTCGCCATCAGCCTTCCCTTTGGTGCGCAAAGCGGAGCGAGGAAATGCCGAATATGCATCCAGCGCCTCAGTCGGATCACATGGATTGGAAGGCCGCATTATGGGCCGGACTGATCGCCGGAGTGGTCTTCATTATGATGTAAATGATCCTGGTCGCAGTCGCCGGAGGCGGCAGCCCCTGGGGCCCGCCCCGGATGATCGCGGCAATTGTCATGGGAGAGCAGGTCTTGCCGCCGCCGGCGACCTTCGATACCGGTGTCTTCACGGT
>JACCSN010000240.1 GCA_013812985.1 Hyphomicrobiales bacterium
CCCGCGTGCTGGCCGCCTATCAGCTCGGCCATATCGACGGCGGCTGGGAGCCGTTCTTTTCGGGCGATGCCAACCGCAACGGCACCGAGTTCATCATCACCTCGGATGTTTCCAAAGCATGGCCGGTCGCCGATGGGGGACTTGGCGCCACCACGTACATGTTCGAGGTGCTCATGGGCGTCATGGGCGGCCGCGCCCGCTGGCGCACCATGCCGTGGATGGTGCTCCTGTTCGGCATCGTCGTCGTGCCGCTCGGCGTTGTCTCGATCTACTTCATCATCATACAGCCGATCGTCATTGGCACCTATTGCACGCTCTGCCTGCTCGCCGCGCTCGCCATGCTGATCATGATCCCGTATTCGCTCGACGAGCTCGTCGCGATGGGGCAGTTCCTGGTCGCGAACACACGGCGCGGCCGGCCGTTCTGGCGCTCGTTCTTCATGGGCGATGCGCTGCCCGGCAGCGGCAAGGACAAGCGGCCCGGTTTCGATGCGGGCTTCGGAGATACGGTTGCATCGGCGGCCCGCGGCGTGACCGTACCATGGACGCTCGTGGCCAGTGCCGCTCTGGGTCTCTGGCTGATGTTCAGCCGCCTGGTCTTCGGCACCGAACCCCCGATGGCCAACAGCGATCATCTGGTCGGCGCGCTCGTCATCACCGTCGCGGTCATCGCCATGGCCGAGGTGGCCCGGCCTCTGCGCTTCGTCAACGCGGCTTTCGGCCTGTGGCTGATCGCGGCCCCTTGGCTCATCGCCGGCGCCGGCGCACTTGCGTCCGTGGCGAGCGTAATCGCCGGCATCGCCCTGATCGGTCTCAGCCTGCCGCGCGGACCGCGAGGCCAGGAGCACTATGGCGGCTGGGACCGCTATATCGTCTGATCGCGGCAGCGGTGGGGGCGATCTAGTCGTGAGGGACACTGTCACGAGCTTCCCGCGCAACCACCTGCGACGCGTCGTGTATGCTCCGGAGGTGAACGTCCTTGTCTTCGCGTTCTTGCTCAACTTCATCTGGGAATTCCTGCAGACGCCGTTCTTTCAGTCCATGCCGCGGCTTCCGCACTGGGAGGCGGTCAAGCTCTGCACCGCCGCGACTGCAGGCGATGCGGCGATCATGCTGGCAGCATTCTGGTGCGTCGCTTTAATGGCGCGGACGCGACGGTGGATCCTGAGCCCGCGCTGGCGGCACCTCGCCGGCTTCGTCGGCGTCGGAGTTGCAATCACGGTCGTCCTCGAACTGTTGGCGCGTTCCACCGGACGCTGGGAATATTCCGAGGCAATGCCTGTTGTTCCGGCACTCGGGATCGGTGTCGTGCCATTGCTTCAGTGGATCGTCCTGCCGCTGCTCACGGCTTGGTTCGTACGCCGCCAGCTTACCTGAACAGGGAGGATCGCCTTGGGCATTTACGAGCGCTGGATCTTCCCCCGCCTGCTCGACTGGACGATGCGCAATGCGGATCTCGCTGCCTATCGTCAGCGGCTCATTCCGCTCGCCCGCGGCCAAGTCCTGGAGGTCGGCATCGGCTCCGGGCTGAACCTGCCGCTCTACGGCTCTGAGGTCGAACGCGTGGTCGGGATTGAACCGTCACCGGGGCTGCTTTTGCGGGCTGGCCGCCTGGTTTCTCGATCGCATTTCGCAGTTCATTTTATTCGGGCTTCGGCGGAGGCAATTCCGGTTCGAGACCAAGCAGTCGACACGGTAGTCATGACCTGGACCATGTGCAGCATTGCCGAGCCGCTCAAGGCCCTGAAGGAGATGCGCCGGGTCCTGAAGCCCAGCGGCGAGCTCCTGTTCGTCGAGCACGGCCTCGCTCCCGAAGCGAGAATCAAGAATTGGCAGCACAGGCTCGATCCGCTGTGGACGCGGATCAGCTGCCACCTGGACCGCCCGGTCGACAAGCTGATTGGAGAAGCCGGATTCAGGATGGCGGATCTAAAGACGGCGTACCTGCGGCGCGGGCCGAAGCCGATGACCTTCATGTACGAGGGGCGCGCCCGCCCGATTGGTCCGGGCAATGACGGCGCACACTGGACTGCTGACGGATGAACGCGAGCCGCAGGGACTAGGAGACAGGAATGGAACAGTTCGGCGAGGCTCTCTACACCGGAGCCGGCATGCTCTGGAAGGCGCTGTGGGCGCTCATTTTCCGCTACACGATCTCGGCCGGCATCCAGGTTCTGGTCACGCGCGAGCAGATGGCGAAGTTACTCGGCCACCGTGGGCTGAAGCAGGCCGGACTTGCCGGCTTCTTCGGATTTGTTTCCTCCTCTTGCTCGTTTGCGGCTGGCGGCATCGCGCTCCGTTCTGGTCAAAGGCGCCCATCCCACAAATTCGCTCGCCTTCCTGATCTCGTCGACCAATCTCGTGCTCGAGCTCGGCGTAGTGCTGTGGGTGCTGCTCGGCTGGAAGTTCACGCTGGGCAACATTCTCCTGGGAATCATCATGGTCGTCTACGCCTATGCCCTGACCAGCCTTTGGTTCCCCGACCTGCTTGCCGACGAAGCCAAGCGCCATGCGGAAGAGGCGCAGAAAAGCGAGGGAATGGACATGGAGCCTGGAATGGAGGGGAGCTGGCGCGACAAGCTTCTCTCCTATGAAGGCTGGCGGAACATCGCGCATGCCTTCTTCATGGAATGGAAAATGGTCTGGAAGGAGATCCTGATCGGCTTCACCATCGCAGGCTTCATTTCCGTGTTCGTCCCGCAGGCCTTCTGGGACGCTATCTTCATCGGCGGCGATGCTCGTGGCGGTCAGCCGCCGGGCTTCTGTGACAGGG
>JACCSN010000263.1 GCA_013812985.1 Hyphomicrobiales bacterium
GGTCGATCGAGTCCGAGTTCGTTACGGATGTTGGCGATCGCCTCCGGCGTCGCCTGCTGGCCAAGCATGGCGGTGGCGACATCGCCGGGCAGGATCTGCGTGCCGGCGAAGATCAGCACCGAAACGGCCCAGAGCAGCAAAACGCCCAGCGCGATGCGCTGGGCGACCATCTTGACGAGCGGCCCTCCCACCATCCGCAACCGCGGCATGTGGCGAACGACGCCTTCATTTTGAAGGCTCGCCGGCGGGAGGGTGACCATGGGTATATTCCTTACGAGGGAAGCCAGACCCGGATCGGCGCGGAAAGTCCCGACATTTCGTAGTTGGGGTCGCTGATCCAGCCCTGCACCTGGTCGGTATGGGCGTCGATGAAGTCGTTGAACATCGGCAGGATCAGCCCACCCTCGTCGCGCACCATCAGCGCCATCTCGCGGTAGAGTTGGGCCCGGCGTTCCTGGTCAAGCTCGCCGCGCGCCTCAAGGAGCTTCGCATCGAAGTCGGGACGCATGAAGCGCGTGTCGTTCCAGTCGGCCTTGGAATAATAGGCCGTGGAATACATGCCGTCCTGGGTCGGCCGCCCCCCCCAATAGGAGGCGCAGAAGGGCTGCTTGTTCCACACCTGGTCCCAATAGCCGTCGCCGGGCTCGCGCTGCACCTCGATCTGGATGCCGGCCTTGGCGGCCTGCTGCTGGAACAGCGTCGCCGCGTCCACCGCACCGGGGAAGGCGACCTCGGACGTCTTCAGCTGGATCGGCCCGGAATGGCCGGACTTCTTGTAGAAGCTCGCCGCCTCCTCCGGATCGTAGGCGCGCTGCGGGATGTCCTTCGGGGCGTAGGCGTAGGACTGGTTGATGGGAAAATCGTTGCCCTTCGTGGCGTAACCCTGGAGGATCGTGTCGACCATCGCGTCGCGGTCGATGGCGAGCTTCAGCGCCATCCTGAGGTCGTTGTTGTCGAAGGGCGGCGTGTTGATGTGCATGACGAACACGTAGTGCCCCTTGGAGGGCACGCGCTCGATCACCACGCCCGGCGCCCGCTCGATCAGCGACACCGTCTTCGGCTCGACCCGATTGATGATATGGACCTGGCCGGACTGCAGCGCCGACATGCGCGCCGTCGTGTCGTTCATCACCAGGATCTCGACCGTGTCCACAAATCCGACATCGTCGCGCCAATGCTCGTCGAACTTGGTGGCCATGTAGCGCACGCCGGGCTCGTTCGCCTCGACCTTGTAGGGGCCGGTGTCGATTCCGGCGTCCGGCGCGCCCACGCCGCCGCTCGGCTGGATGATCAGGTGGTAGTCGCTGAGCAGGAGCGGCAGATCGGCGTCGGCGTTCTTCAACGTGAACACGATATTCTCGCCGTCGACCTTCATCGCGGCGATGTTCTCCATCACGCCAAGGGCGCCGGACTTCGCATTCGGATCCGAATGACGCTGGAACGTCGCGAGCACGTCGTCGGGCGTCATGTCCTTGCCGTCGTGGAACTTGACGCCTTTGCGGATCTTGAACGTCCACTCCTTGACATCGTCGGAGGCGTCCCAGGATTCGGCCAGCAAGCCCACCGGCGAGCCGTCCTCCGGCTTCGAGTAGACCAGAGTCTCGCCCCAGCATTTGCCGAAGACCTGCGGCACCTGGCTCAGGAACGTCGCCGGATCGAGGCTGTTGGTGGATTCGCCGCCGACCAAGCCGCAAATGAGGTCGCCGCCTTTTCGCGGCGCCTGGGCGTACGCGGCGGAGTTGAGCAGCTTCGAGGCTACGGGAAGCGTCAGGCCCAAGGCCGCGGCGCGGCCGAGGAAATCACGACGGTTCAGGCGGCCGCGCACGGCTTCCCTCGCCAGATATTCGAGTTCTCGCGACATAATCCCTCCTGTCAATTCCGTTGCGCGCCTAAGTTTTTCGCCAAGGCAGCCGGTTCCCCCAGTCAGGCTATCCCCCGATTATGACGCGATCAATGCGTGTTTGCGACCCTCGGCGGCGTCACTGGAATAAAACCGGGGCGCGCATCGATTCCGGGATCGGTACGCCAATCCGCGCCAGGATCGTGGGAGCGACGGAAAGCTGGTCGAGCACTCCGCCGTGATCCGGGCCCGACGCCGCGCCGAAGTAATAGAACGGGACATCGCGTTCGATCGCGGTCGTCCCGCCATGGTGGCCGTCAGCGTTCATGCCATGGTCGGCGGTCACGAACACCTCATAGCCCAGCTCCCGCCAGATCGGCAATGCGCGCGCCAGCGCATTGTCGATGCGCCACGTCTGGGCGCGATATTCGGCCGACGCGGCCGTGAAGGTGTGGCCGAGCGTGTCGGCCGAGCAGGTATGCAGGAGGCCGTAATGCGGATCGTGCCGGCGTAACAACAGCGTGAGCTGGGCGCAAAGGTCGATTTCCGCCGGCGCGCACGAATTCACGCGGCCATAGCCTTCCTGCGAATAGAAGCGCCCGTGCTGGATGCCGGCCGCCGTCTCGTCGTCGATCTCCACGTCGGCGAGGAGGTCGTAAGGTCGGCCGTTGTAGAGCGTGAAATACCAGGCATGCGCCACCGCGGCGGTGCGGCCGCCGGCGGCGCGTATCTCATGAAAGACATTGGGCCTTTGGGATGGCCTGAGCATCTCGTTGGCGACGATGCCGTGCTCGGCCGGCGCCAAGCCCGTGTGCAGGGTTTCGTAAAGCGGCGCCGAACGGGTCGGCAACGCTGCCCGCATGCGCCAGCGGCGGGCTTGCCCGATCTCCGCCATGCCCTCCAGGAATCCGCATTGCGCGACCGCCGTCTCGAACCCGACCCCGTCCATGATGACGAGAATGACCCTGCCTTCCAATGTCGCCCCCTTCCGAACCACCGTCGCGAGTGGAGGGGGCGATCGGCCGAGCGTCAAGCCTCCGACGGCGGAATGCGACGGCTAAAGTTGACCGCGGCCTGCCCTTTCGGACGAACCAGTTGCGCGCGCCGGAATTTCTGTTCGGCTTCCAGCTGATTGACCTGAAGTTCGGCGAGAAAGGCGTCGAGCGGCATGGGCATCGCGAACAGGAAGCCCTGGAAGGCTTTGCAGCCGCGCTGGCGGAGGAGGACGGCCTGCATCTCCGTCTCCACGCCCTCCGCGATCGTGGAGACCTCAAGGCTCGCGGCGATATTGAGGATGGTCTGGACGATCTCGCGGTCGCTCGGGTCGCTCTCGATGTCGCGCACGAAGGATCGGTCGATCTTCAGCGTGTCGATCGGCAGCCGCTTTAGATAGGACAGCGACGAATAGCCGGTGCCGAAATCGTCGAGCGCGAAGCTCACGCCGCGCTCCTTCAGATGCAGCAAGGCGGCGCTGACGTCGTCGATGTCGTTCAGCATGACATGCTCGGTAAGCTCGAGCGTGAGGCGGCTCGGGTCGGCCCCGGTTTCCCGCAAGGCGCCTTCGACGGCGGCGACGAATCCCGTCCGGTTCAATTGGTGCGCGCTGACGTTCACGGAAAGCCGGAGATCGCGTGTCGCCGGATCACGCTGCCACTCCCGCTGTGTGGCGCAGGCCGCGTGAAGAACCCATTTGTCGATGGCGCCCATGAGGCCGCTGCGTTCGGCGAGCGGGATGAACTCGCCCGGCGGGATCGGCCCGCGCGTCGGGTGCGTCCAGCGCAGAAGAGCCTCGGCGCCGAACCAGCGGCCCGATCTGTCGACCAAAGCCTGATAGGCCAGAGCGAAGTGCCCCTCGACCAGCGCCCGCCGCAGATCGGAGGTCAAGGCGAGCCTGTCCTCGACCACCTCCTGCATCTCTTCCTGGAAGAAGCGCAGCGTGCCGCGGCCGAGGCTCTTCGCCTCATACATCGCAAGGTCGGCGCGCTTGAGCACCTCGTCGACATCGAGGTCGTCGCAGCAGAACAGCGCCACGCCGATGCTGGCCGTGGTCTGGAACTCATAATCCTCGGCCAGGAAGGGGCGATCGATAACCGCCAGGACTTGATGGCCGATCCGCTTCACCTGTTCGGCGGCGGCGTCGGAAGAGCTGCTCAGTTCGCGCAGCAGCACGACGAATTCGTCGCCCCCCAGCCTCGCCACCAGATCGGTGTGGCGGACGCAAGCACGGATGCGCCCGGCGATCTCGGACAAGAGCAGGTCTCCGACGTGATGCCCCTTCGTGTCGTTCAGCATCTTGAAATGGTCGAGATCGATAAAGAGTAGCGCGCCATATTGGCCGTTCTCTCTGCCTGCCGACAGGGCTTGGCCGAGCCGCTCCCGAAACATCGTCCGGTTCGGCAGCCTGGTGAGCGGATCGAAGTAAGCGAGATGGTGGATTGTAGCCTCCGTGCGTTTCCGCTCGGAGATGTCGGTCAGGTAGCCATGCCAGAGCGTTGAGCCATCCGCTTCCCGCTCCGGCACGGAATGGCCAAACACCCATTTCAAGATGCCGTCGGGCAAGCACACCCGGTACTCGCACTGCCATGCCGTTAGTGTTGTGCGCGACGCCTCGATTGAAGATCGCACGTGCGCGACGTCGTCGGGGTGGGTCAGCGCCAACAGGGCGGACGCGTCCTCGATCACTTGCTCCGGCCGCAAGTTGAACATGTGCTCGAGCCCGATGCTGGCGTAAGGCAGGCACGTCGCCCCGTCTGGACGCATCCGGAACTGGTAGAGGCAGCCGGAGACGATCGACGCGATCTTGTCGTAATGGTCCTGCAGCTCCAGGCGGCGGACGGTTTCGGTGACCTCGCGGACTGTTCCCTCGTAATGCACAGGGTCGCCGGATCGCTTGTCCCTCACCAGGCGCAAGCTTTCCTCGATCCATATTCTTTCGCGGGTGTTGTGGCGGTAGATCTCGGAAACGAGGCCGGTGGCCTTGCCCGTATCGAGCAGGATCTGGTGGATCTCGTCGCGGCGGCTCGGATCGACATACCACTCACTGCCGATATTGTTCACTGCACGCAGCATCTCCGCCTCGGTCTGGTAGCCGTTCAGGCGGACGAGCGACGGATTGGCGCTGATCATGCGGCCGTCGAGGGTGGAGCGGAACACGCCCTCGCTGATGTTGTCGTAGAGGTCGCGGAAGCTCTGCTCGGCTTGCCGCATGTTCGCAAAAGCGCGCTGCCGATGGAGGGTCGCCAGAGCAAGGCTGAGATTAAGTGCGACGGAGACCCCTAGCGCGATTATGAAAATGCCGTGCTCCGGCTCGGCAAACCAGCCGTGCACGAAGGTACCGAGCCCGAAGCTCAAGGCTGCGGCAGCACCTGCTGAAGGGACGATTCTTCCGGCCTTGAACACGCGCTACGGCCTGGTTTACCCCTGACACCACGGGAGCATGCCCTGAAAACGGAAATACGGACTTAAGCTGTCGCTCTTGCCTAGCCGCCACGGCAACAACATTCGAGGACACCTCCTGCGAAAATTCGAGATCGTAGTTCCGTGCGTTAGCCCGGCACCCTTGCCGGGGCGCCTGCGCTTCCTTAGTGGCGGGCCTCGATGTCCCGCCTCACAGCCAATCTGATCCTTCTTCTCACGGCCGTCATCTGGGGGTCGGCTTTCGTCGCTCAGGCCACCGCCATGACCAAGATGGGGCCTGTCCTCTTCACCGGATTGCGCTTCCTCCTCGCCGCTCTGGTCGTGCTGCCGTTTGCGCTCCGCGAGGGCGATGGACGGCTTTTCGTCATCAGACGCGATTCTTCGCCCGGCGGCGGGGGGCAGAGCTGGGTCGGCCCCGTGTCGGCGCTGTCCGCCGTGTTCCTGGCCGCACAGCTTCTCCAGCAGCTTGGCATCATGACCACGACGGTGACAAACGCCGGATTTCTCACCGCTCTCTATGTCATCCTGGTGCCGATCCTCGGCATCGCTCTCTATCGTCAGTGGCCGCATGCCGTCGTTTGGCCAGCGGCCTTGATCGCGCTTGGCGGGACATGGCTTCTCGGCGGTGGCCCCGAAGGGCTCAGGGGCGGCGATCTTCTGGTGATGGCCAGCGCGATCTTCTGGGCCCTCCAGGTCGTGCTTGTGGGCAGGGCCGTGCAGACGATCGGGCGACCCTTCTTCCTGGTCTTCGCACAATCCTTGGCCGGCGGCCTGGTTGCGATTGTTCTGGCGCTTGCGATCGAGCCGATCAGCGCGGAAAGTCTGCTGCGGGCCTGGCCGGAACTCGTCTATGCCGGCGCGATCTCCGGCGGTCTGGCTTTCTCGCTGCAGGCTATCGCCCAGCGCCACGCAAGCGCGGCGGACGCGGCGGTGGTATTCTCGGCGGAAGCGGTTTTCGCCGCGCTGGCCGCGGCAATCGTGCTCGGCGAGCGGCTGTCACTCCAGGGATGGTTCGGCTGCGGGCTCATTCTTCTGGCGGTTCTCGCCGTCCAGATCGTTCCGCACATTGCCGGAATCACGAGAAAAAGCGACCCAGTACTCCCTTGACTTGCGGGCGCCGAAAGCGTTCAGGCGGGGTTCAGCGGCATAAGCTACTGATACTAAGCATCTCGCGCTCCAGCATAGGCTGGGGGCGAACAGCAATGGAGCCCTAGATGAAAATACGCCACTTCCTGGCTGCTGCCAGTCTCTTGGGAGCGCTGCTTGTTCCGAGCCTCGCTTCCGCCCAGTCGGTCGCTTATGCGGTCGGCGGCATGAACATGCGCGCGGGACCCGGCGTCGAGTATCCGGTCGTGGCAATCGTCGCGGCCGGCAGCGCCGTAAATGTTTACGGCTGCATCAGCGGTGCCGTCTGGTGCGATTCATCTGTCCAGGGCGTCCGCGGATGGCTCGGTGGCGAGCGCCTTGAGTTCGTCTACAGCGGCCGGCGCGTGCTTGTCCCCAGCTACTACACCTATTTCCGCGCGCCGGTGATCAGCTTCGATTTCGGCTATTGGGACCGCTACTACACGGGGCGGACCTTCTACCGCGACCGCAGTCGCTACGGTGACCGTCGTGCGGAACGTCGGGAAGATCGGCAGGACGCTCGTGAAGAGCGTCAGGAAGACCGGCAGGACGTCCGCCAAGAGCGTCAAGAGGACCGGAAGGACACCCGAGTGGAGCGTCGGGACGAGCGCGGGGATCGCCAACGGTGTCTCGACCGGGGTGGCACCGCGGCGCAATGCCGGCAGTAACACGACCAAACGTTTGACGAGGACAGCGGCCTCCGGGCCGCTGTTCCACCACCGGCCGGGTTCCTATGCTACCGTTTCGGCCGGCCAGTCTTCTTGGAGCGGCCGCGTCGATGCTGAACGTCCTCCTGATCGGAACCGAGCCCGGTCCGAGGGCGCGGTGAGGGAAGCGGGGCGGGGCCGCCGAGCGGCACTTCGGTGCGGCCGACCGTCATCTCGTCGAGCGTCGGCTTGCGGGCGAGGGAGCGGCCAGGGCCGATCCCACCCGGCCGTCGGGCGCCAGCCTTGCCGGCCGCCGCCGGCGAGAAGGCGCCCGCCCGGTCCTCGACGGCGGACTGCCGGGCGAGCGGATCGTCGGCAATCGCCAGCTCCGTCTCGCGCAGGCGCTTGATCTCGTCGCGAAGCCGCGCCGCCGTCTCGAATTCCAGATTGCCGGCGGCCTCCAGCATGCGCTTCTGCAGGTCGGCCATGTGCGCTTCGAAATTGTGGCCGATTCCGGCGCCCTCCTCGGCAAGGCCGGTGTCGACGCGGACATGGTCGCGCTCGAAGACGGAATCGAGGATGTCGCCGATCGAGCGCTTCACCGATTCCGGCGTGATGCCGTGCGCGGCATTGTAGGCGAGCTGCTTCTCGCGGCGGCGGTCGGTCTCTGCCATCGCGCGTTCCATGGAGCCGGTGACGCGGTCGGCGTAGAGGATCACCTTGCCGTCGACGTTGCGGGCGGCGCGGCCGATGGTCTGGACGAGCGACGTCTCGGAGCGCAGGAAGCCTTCCTTGTCGGCGTCGAGGATGGCGACCAGCGCGCATTCCGGGATGTCGAGCCCTTCGCGCAAGAGATTGATGCCGACCAGCACGTCGAAAGCGCCCAGCCGCAGGTCGCGGATGATCTCGATGCGCTCCAGCGTCTCGATGTCGGAATGCATGTAGCGGACTCGCGCGCCATGCTCGTGAAGGTACTCGGTCAAGTCCTCGGCCATGCGCTTGGTCAAGACCGTGACAAGCGAGCGATAGCCGGCGCGCGCCACGTCGCGCACCTCGCCGAGGAGGTCGTCGACCTGGCTCTTGGCGGGACGGATCTCGACCGGCGGGTCGATCAGGCCGGTGGGACGGATCACTTGCTCGGCGAAGACGCCCCCGGTCTCGGCGAGTTCCCAGCCGCCGGGCGTCGCCGACACCGCTACGGTCTGCGGCCGCATCATATCCCATTCCTCGAAGCGGAGCGGCCCGTTGTCCATGCAGGAGGGGAGGCGGAAGCCGTATTCGGCGAGCGTCGCCTTGCGCCGGAAGTCGCCGCGATACATGCCGCCGATCTGCGGGATCGTCACGTGGCTCTCGTCGACGAAGATCAGGGCATTGTCCGGGATATACTCGAACAAGGTTGGCGGCGGCTCGCCGGGGAGCCGGCCGGTCAGGTAGCGAGAGTAATTCTCGATGCCGGCGCAGGCGCCCGTCGCCTCGATCATCTCCAGGTCGAACTGCGTGCGCTGCGCCAGACGTTGGGCCTCGAGCAGCCGCCCGGCCTTCTCCAGCTCGTCGAGCCGCCATTTCAGCTCCTCGCGGATGCCGCGGACCGCTTGCTGCAAGGTCGGTTTCGGCGTCACGTAATGCGAGTTGGCGTAGACCTTGACGCTCTTGAGGTCCGAGCTCTTTTGTCCGGTGAGCGGGTCGAACTCCCCGATCGACTCGATCTCGTCGCCGAAGAAGGAGATGCGCCAGGCGCGGTCCTCCAGGTGGGCGGGGTAAAGCTCCAGCGTGTCGCCCTTCAGGCGGAACGTGCCGCGGATGAAGTTGATGTCGGTGCGCTTGTATTGCAGCGCGACCA
>JACCSN010000271.1 GCA_013812985.1 Hyphomicrobiales bacterium
TGACCGCGGCGATGCCGAGGAACCAGCGGCGTGGTGCCGCCGTCCATTTGGCGAGACCAGCCGCCAGCAGCGTCGCTAGCAGCGCCGGGACGACCGACATCAGAATCACGGGTCCGGCGGTAAGATCGACCAGCTCAGATTCGCCAGGACCCGGCGTAATCCGAACGTCGATGCTGGCGGCACCAACCGCGATCGCAAAGACGATCAGGTTGGCGACAACCGCGATCACCGCCGCGGCGAGCCCCAGTTGCCACCACGGTCGCGTGACTGGCGCCTGCACGTCGGAGACAAGAGTTTCAGGGCGAGGGGTGTTCATCACGACTCCTTATTGAGGTCCGGCTCGGCCAATCAGGACGGGTCGCAACAGGGGTGTTCGGACCGGCGGGCGGTCTGATCACCCGCGACATTATCTATTCTAGATCAATAATTGATTTTTTCAACTAATGAGCTGGGCCAGAATGTGTGCTACGCTTTCGGCATGAGTGATGCACCCGCGCGGACCGCCGCACCGGCTGTGGATGAACGCTTCAGCGAGGAACTGGCCCCGCTGCTGATTGATCTCTGGACGCGGCTTCGCGATTACATGAGCGATGTCGCGGCCGACCTTGGATTGCCGGTGCCACTGGTCGTCGCCATTCGCTACCTCGATCCTGACCGCCCACGGCCAATGAATGAGCTGGCGGAGGCGATGGGATGCGACCCGTCCCACGTCACGGGGATCACTGATGGCTTAGAGGAGCTCGGCCTGGCTCGACGCCACCCTGCCACACACGATCGGCGCGTCAAAGAGCTGCGCGTGACCGAGGCTGGGGTGCACCTGCGGATGGAGATCGATCGCCACCTCGACCGGGTGCTGCGCCTCTCGGCGCTCGACCCGCGGCAGCGTGCGACGCTGCTCGACCTCCTGGCGCGGCTCCTCGCCCCCGCGTCACCACCCGATTGCAAGCCGCCAGCGACGTGCCGGCAGCCGTAACGACAGCCAATGACCAATGGCCTTGGAGAGACCGGTTGGCGCGGTGACGTCGCACTCTCCGCCACGGTTGCTCCCTGAGATCGAGCGTGCTGATGCCTGACGAGGAGAGAGACATTGGGATCGACCGAATGGTTCTTGCTTGGCCTGGTGATTCTGGTGCCGCTGGTGATCGCGGTCGCCGTCACCCTCTGGTCGCTAGAGCAGGTTCGCTACCGCCCCAAGCGGGCGCGTCCGCTCCGCCAGCTGAAGACGACCGAGCCACCCGCTAGCAGCGACCCCACGCCCCCAGCCGGCTCAGCCTGACCCAGGCCTACGCCGCGCGCCCATCAAGGAGAAGCGACGTGGCCTCGCGGCGGCCACCCGACAGCGATCTGCCGAGTGACCCAGGGCGGCGACGCCGGGGTCTGCTTCGCGGGAGCGGCACGCGGCACCCCGGCGACCCGGGTCGGGACCACCGCCTGGCCAAGCTCGAAGGAGCCCGGCTTAAGCAACTCATGGATCAGCAGTTCCTCACCGGTCTGCAGCATACCTAGGTTGTGCCGAGGCGGATCGGCCTGGCACCAGTATCAGGCTCCCTCGTCGGCCGTACGCACGGCACGGTGATCCGGAAACGGCGCTTCGCGGTCAGGCTGTAACAGAGAGCAACATAACGATCGCGAGGTGGGTTAGCTGGATTGGTACCGTTTCAGGTTGGGGATGCGCTCGAAGTGGCGCAGGTTGCGGGAGACGAGGGTCAGATCCTCTTCGACCGCTGTCGCGGCGATCAGCAGATCCATGTCTGGAATGAGATGGCCCTGCTGCCGCGGCGCCGCTCGCGGCCGCGCAAAGCGCTCGATGATGGGGTCGGTGAGGGGTAAGATCGCATAACTGCCTAAGAACTCTCGGAAGGCGGCCAGCGTCGCCGCGGGGTCGGCAGTGGCAAAGGCACCCTCATAGATCTCCGCCACGGCAATGATGCTAACGGCCAGCCCGTCGGTGCTGAGGCAATCCAAGGTCCGCACCGCGGCTGGCCTGCCGACCGTCGCGTCGATCAGCCAGTCAGCGTCGACGAGATACCTCACGGCCGATCAAGCGGCCGGTTCCCTCCTCGCGTCCGCGGTAGATGGACTCCTTGATGCGCTCGCCTTCCTCCGGAGTGAGCAGTCCGGCAAATGTGCGCAGCCCAGTCCGCACCTTGTCAGGATCGTAATTGGCCAACGGATCGTCCGGATCGCGGGTCACGCGAAAGCGCGCACCGTTGCGCTCCAAGACGACCGACAAGCCGTCGGTGGCGTCGAGGGCGCGACCCAGCTCGCTGTCAGGATCAATCGTGATGGTGAGGGGCTCTTTCGTCATCGCCGAGATGGCTCCTGAACACCGATCATAGAATGGTGTACATAATGTTGTACATCGACGCGCTGCCGGGCGAGAATGACGAGAAGTGCCTTACGGATGATATGTCGGCGAGGCTGGCTGGGTAGTCGAACGCAATCACCGTTACGTCGTGTCCGTGCTGCCGTGGGTGGGACGCAAGCCGCGCGTCAGAGCTTTCATCGAGCAAAAATCTCACGCGCGCGTGGACGCGACCTCAGTCGCTGCGGGGTGACTGGTTCGCTTGTGCTGGATCGCCACGGCCGCGTAAGCGTAGGCGAGGACCGCTTTCACGTCCTCAACGGTCAGCCGCGGGTAGGCGGCGAAGAGTTCGTCCAGGTTCGGGTTCGCGGCCAGGTGCCCCAGAACGAGCTCAAACGGAATGCGTGTTCCCTTGATGACCGGCTTGCCAACCATGATCTCGGGATCTTCAACGATCCGATCGTCCTAGCGCAGCATCTCTTTCGCCATGGGGTGATCACCTCCTACCCTACGTCAGGTGAGCATAGCAAATGTTGACATAAAGAATTTCCGGCGTCAGGCCGGTTGCCCGTGGCTCAGTCTGCCCCACGATCTACCGCCGCGGAGCACTGTCCGGACGGGCATCCGTCGATGACGCGACGATAGCACCCTGGACCGCGTGGACGCTGAACGGCGGGTCCAGGTGCGCACCGCGGCGGGACGCGATCCCCACCCGAGCGCCGGCATCATGACGTTGCAGAGACGTTTGCCAGCAATCTCCAGAAGCGTTGGGCCCGAACTGGACCGTCGGGGTGCCCGCGCCTCTCCTGCAAACCGGACTAAGGGAGGGAGCGTCGCGTGGTATACGCTCGGGCGAGCGGCGGCGCGGCGCTGATCCGCCCACGAGCGGGTGCGCGATCGGCGCGTCGAGCGTTCCCATCCGAGCCGGCGAACCGTCCGTCCCGTTGCCCAGGCGCACCGGATCGGGTGGGCAGTTTAGGTCGATTAGGC
>JACCSN010000285.1 GCA_013812985.1 Hyphomicrobiales bacterium
ATCCGGGCGACGTCTTCTACCTGCATTCGCGGCTGCTCGAGCGCGCCGCCAAGATGAACGCCGCCTTGGGCGCCGGCTCGCTGACCGCGCTCCCGGTGATCGAAACGCAGGCCAACGACGTCTCGGCTTACATCCCGACCAACGTGATCTCGATCACCGACGGCCAGATTTTCCTGGAGACGGACCTGTTCTATCAGGGCATCCGCCCGGCGGTGAATGTCGGCCTGTCGGTGTCGCGCGTCGGCTCGGCCGCGCAGGTGAAGGCGATGAAGCAGGTGGCCGGCTCCATCAAGGGGGAACTCGCGCAGTATCGCGAGATGGCGTCCTTCGCGCAGTTCGGCTCCGACCTCGACGCCGCCACGCAGCGCCTGCTCAACCGCGGCGCCCGCCTGACCGAGCTCCTGAAACAGCCGCAATTCTCGCCGCTGAAGACGGAAGAGCAGGTGGCCGTGATCTTCGCCGGCGTCAACGGCTATCTGGACCGCTTGCCGGTGGACCGCGTGCGCGAGTTTGAGACGGGCCTGCTCGCAACGCTGCGCAGCGAGCACCGGAAGGTCCTCGATTCCATCCGCACCGAGGGCCAGCTCACCGATCCGATTCGCGCCGGCCTGAAGGATGTCTTGGACCGTTACGCGAAAAACTTCGCCTGAGGCAGGCTGGACGAAGGAATAGCCGGTCATGGCGAGCCTGAAGGCGCTCCGCAGTCGCATCGCTTCGGTGAAAGCGACGCAGAAGATCACCAAAGCCATGCAAATGGTGGCGGCGGCTAAGTTGCGCCGCGCCCAGGAATCGGCGGAGTCGGCCCGTCCCTACGCGGAGCGGATGGGCCGCGTGCTGGCCAACATCGCAGCTTCCGTCTCCGGCCAGGCAGGGGCGCCGGCGCTGATCGCCGGCACGGGGCGGGACGACGTGCACCTCCTGGTGGTCTGCACCGGCGAGCGCGGCCTGGCGGGAGCCTTCAACACGGCTATCGGCCGTCTCGCCCGTGAGGACGCCCGCCGCCTGATCGCGGCGGGCAAGACCGTCAAGTTCTATGTGGTGGGCCGTAAAGGCTATGACTTCCTGCGCCGCGACTATGCCGACCGGATCACCGAGCGGGCGGATTTCCGCCAGGTGAAGCAGATGTCGTACGTCCAGGCGGAGCAGGTTTCGCGTCGCATCCTTGAAATGTTTCAAGAGGGCGCATTCGACATCGCGACACTCTATTATTCAAGTTTTCGGTCCGTCATCAGCCAGGTGCCGACCGCCCAGCGCATCATCCCGGCTCAGGTTCCGGCGGGCGCGACCGGCGCGGCGGAGGGCATGGGCGGCGCCATCTACGAATACGAGCCGGACGAGGAGGATATCCTGGCCGAGCTGCTGCCGCGCAATCTCGGTATCCAGATCTTCAAGGCGCTCCTGGAAAACGCCGCCTCCTTCTATGGCGCGCAGATGAGCGCCATGGACAACGCGACGCGCAATGCCGGCGACATGATCGAGCGGCTCACGCTGTCCTACAATCGCCAGCGGCAGGCGCAGATCACCAAGGAGCTGATCGAGATTATCTCGGGAGCGGAGGCGGTTTAGGTCGGGACTTCTTTTATGGTAGCTTGTGAGGGCCGGCACGGAGGTGGCGCGCGATGGCGAGCGGTTCGACAATGCGGCAGGCCGAACGGCAAACTGACAGTGACCTTGTTGGAACGTTCAGGCGTTTCGGCGAGCACGGTGTCGCCTACGAAGTGACCGGGCTGGATGGAGAGGGGCGGGTTCACATCCGCGTGGTTGAAGCGGCGAAACACTTACATATCCGGCAGCGCATGTTCGGACTGATCCAGAGGCCTGATGTTCGCGATCGTGCTTGAGCGCGAAGTCGGGTCTTGGATATCAAGGTAGTCATCTGGCCGCCGGGAGGGCGGACGAGACATGGCGGATCAAGTCGATAATTTGGTGCTTGAGCAGCTTCGGCATATCCGCTTTGGCGTCGATGCGCTGCGCGAAACCGTAGCCGATCACGGCGTCCGCCTAAGCAGCATGGAAGAGCACACGGGCCAAGTGCTGGTTCAACTCGCCGGGCTGAACCGAAGGATGGATAGGTTCGACGAGCGACTTGCCAGGATTGAGCGTCGGCTCGAATTGGTTGAGGCCTAACGCGAGATATTGATTCTCAAGTCGCGTGTGATGGCGGGCGTGAAATATAACGAGGACAGAAATGGCAAACGGAGCAATGCAGTCGGTCGGCCGGGTCACGCAGGTGATGGGCGCGGTCGTCGACGTTCAGTTCGACCGCGACCTGCCGGCGATCCTGAACGCGCTGGAGACCGACAATCATGGCAACCGGCTGGTTCTGGAGGTTGCCCAGCATCTGGGCGAGAACACCGTGCGCACGATCGCCATGGATATCAGCGAGGGCCTCGTTCGCGGTCAGCATGTGAGGGATACCGGAGCGCCGATCTCTGTGCCGGTCGGCGAGGAGACGCTCGGCCGCATCATGAACGTCATCGGAGAATCGGTGGACGAGGCCGGCCCGATCGTGACCGCCCAGA
>JACCSN010000292.1 GCA_013812985.1 Hyphomicrobiales bacterium
GTGCAGAACCTGCTCGCGAGGACAGAGCGGCTGAGCCGAACCGGGCTGCATTAGACGGGAACAATGTAAGCCGGTCACTACGATGATCACCTTTTTGTCGCGTCCGCGACCCTGTTCAACAACATCGGCGCGGGGGTCTAGACGATCCGGCGACTGCCGTGAATGACACGAACGGCACAGCAGGCGGGTTCACCGCTCCGGCCTCGGCATCGACGCCCAGCTGGCGGCGGTCATACGGTTTGCCGATGCGGAAGGCATCCACCTGCTGTGCTGGCCGCCGCCGCCTTCGGCGCTGCCCCATTAACGCGCAAACATCTCGCCCGCCGATTCCGCAGCCCACTGAACGGGATCGCTTAGTGGCTTGGCCTTCCTCGTTTCACGGCAAAGGCGTCCCTAGGCGGGGATCGCACGCCCATTACCGTCAAGCGCGGTCACCGTTCCGGATGGCCTGAAGACATGCAGGCGCACCGTAGCGCTCAGTTCCTCTCCCGGGTGCAGGCGCAGCAACGGGCTCCCGCTGGCCTTGGCGTGTGCGAGGCCCATGCCGGGCCGCGTCGTGTTGGGTTCGATGCCGATGACCCGGCCGCGACCGTGCCATGGCGCTTCCGCGGTCCCGCCCAGCTCGTACCAGAGCCACGCGCACGGGAAGCGCCCGATGTCCCAGGAGAGCGCGACGGCGATGGCGTTGTCCAGCCGCCGCACCGCCGCCCAGGGGGCGTTGAAGTCCTGCAGATAGGCCATGGCGGCCATGGTGCCGGACGGACGTCCGAGATCCACGAGCCCGGCCTTCCCCGCGACCGTCGGCCAGTCCCCTGAGGCCCCGGGCCGCAGCGGGTTGGCGCCGGGGTCGTAGCTTTCGTCGACGGTGACCCGCCGCCCCCCCGATGTGATCTCCACCTCGCCTGCCAGCAAATCGGACCCAAAGGTCGGGTGATGGCCCCACATGACATCGAGCGGGCGCGGCCCGGCCATGCGCAGGCGTTCGCGAATGATCAGCAGGTCGTTCTCGACCAGCACCTCGCGGTGCATCTCGATCGGAACGGTGAAGAAACGTCGCGCGAGGCGGACGGCGTCGCGGGAAGCGGTCGCTGTCCACGGGGCGATCGAAGCCTCGCCGTGAAACCCATGGAACACGCCTTCGACGGTGCAGGCATCGCCGCCGTTGGGAAACAGCAGGGGCCAGCCGCCACCATAGCGGGTCAGCCAGTGGGCCTCATCGCGGGCCGCGAGGCTGCCGATCGGCGCATCGACAACGTCCCACGGCACTTGGCCCAGCACCGAGAGACCCGTCCCGAGATGCGTGATGGCGGTAATAGTGCCGCCCACCCGCGGGTTGACCGTGACCCGCAGTTCGTCGCTGGCGATGCAGATCGCGCGGTCCGCCGAGGCAGTCATGCCCGCACTGCTCCGAATGATGTCATTTGATCGCACCGGCCATCAGACCGCGGATGAAATATTTCTGGAAACTGATGTAGAGGATGAGCATCGGCGCGCTGGCTATCACCATGCCGGCCATGGTCAGCGGCACCTGGTTGTTGTAGCGCCCCTGGAAGACGCTGATGCCGGCCATCAGCGTGCGCTTGGCGTCCTCCTGAAGGAAGATGATGGCGATCAGGAGATCGTTCCAAACGTAAAGCGAGTTGACGACCACGAGGGTGACGATCGCAGGAAGCGATAGCGGCAGCACGATCCTCCAGAGGATGACGAAATCTCCGGCTCCGTCGATGCGCGCGGACTCGAACAGTTCCGTAGGCACCGTGCGGAAGAACGTTGCGAGCAGATAGACCGAGAACGGCGTGATCAGCCCGGCATAGATGACGATGGCGCCCTGATAGGTGCTGATCAAGCCTAGCTGCGAGTAAAGCACGAACAGCGGCACGATCATCACGACGGGCGGAACGGTCATCAAGGACGTGCTGATCGCCAGAAGGGTCTCACGACCGCGGAACTGCATGCGCGCGATGGCATACGCCGCGAGGCACGACACCGCGGTGCTGAGCGCGACGGCCCCGACGACCAGAATGAAGCTATTCGCCATCCACGCGAGGAACGGGCTGTCGACGAGCACCGCCCGGAAATTCTCGAGCACCGGGAGCGTCGGAAACCCGAGCTTGTCGACGGCATATTCCTCGTCGCTCTTCAGCGCCGTCGAGATCATGAACACCGTCGGAACGAGCGCGATGAACGAGGCGAGCAGCAGCACGCCGTGCTTCAGCGCGTCACCCGGCTTCATGGCGTACGTCCCGAGTCGTGCGGCGATGCGGGGTTCGGGCGGGGCAATTTACGCTTCCTGCTCATTGGCCCGGCGCCGGGCCCGGAACAGCGGGAATATCAGCGCCGCCGAAACCAGAAACAGCAGCACCGATGCCGCCGAGGCGATGCCTGGCAGGCTGGTGCGGATCAGGGCGTTGAAGATGTAGAGCTCGACAACCACGGTCGAGGTGCCGGGCCCGCCGCGGCCGCCGCCCATGATATAGACATAGGCGAACACGGCGGCGAGCATGGTGATCACGCTTATCACCACGAAGAACTCGATGACGCCCCGCATTTGCGGCAGGATGACATACCAGACCCGCTGCCACCACGACGCGCCCTCGAGCTTGGCCGCCTCGATCAGCGACTCATCCAGGCTGAGCAAGCGGGCAAGGAAGAGAATGATGCCCAGGGCGGATTCCCGCCAGACAATCAGGATCATCACGGTCAATAATGCGACGTCCGAGGAGCCGATCCAGTCGAGCGCGAGGAAATCAAGGCTCAGCGCGCGCAAGACCTCGTTCACCGGCCCGCTGAACTGGAACATCCGCTTCATCACCACCGCGATGATGGGAATGGCGAGCACGAAGGGCACGAACACGATGACGCGGTAGATCTTCCAGCCCGCGATGCGCTCGTAGAGCAGGATTGATATCAGCAGCGAAATGACGACCATGACGGGGATGGCAAGTAGCAGCTGCAGGTTGTGCAGGACCGCTTCCCAGAACAGCGACTGCGAGAGAACCAGCTCGTAGTTGCGCAGCCCGATCCAAGGCCCGTCGATGCCGCGCACCATCTTGAAGCTGAACTCGAAAATGCGGACCAGCGGGTAGCCGAAGACGAAAGCTAGCAATGCCACCAGCGGCAGCACGTAAAGATACGGAGTCAGCCGGGAGGATGGGTTCATGGCACGGCCGATACGGATGGACCGCCGTCCACGGAGGCAGGACGGGAGGGAGAACCGGGG
>JACCSN010000337.1 GCA_013812985.1 Hyphomicrobiales bacterium
ACGGCTGGCAGCGCGATCCCGAGCTCTTCCGGCTGCTCCTCGTCGAATACACCAAATACATCCTGACGCGGTTCGGCTAGGCTGGAGCGTTGCGGAGGCGCCGCGGCTGGTGGCGAAAATCCAACCCGTGCTGCACACGGACCGGAATGCCGCTTTTCCGGCCTTCTGTCGCCAATCGCGAAAAAGCCGCTGGAGCCCTTGGACGGCGGCAACTGCTCCGCCTGATGATGACGGAAACGAATGAACCAGATCATGAGCGACCGGAACCTGCCTCGGGAAGGCGGATGCCGCTGCGGACAGGTGCGGCTCAGAATCAGCGCACCGCCGCTTCTCACCATGGCCTGCCATTGCACGGGCTGCCAACGGATGACCGCCAGCGCTTTCTCGTTGAGCGCCGCGATCCCAAGCGAGGGGTTCCTGGTGACAAGAGGAGAGCCTGTCATTGGCGGTCTCCACGGCGCGTCCCGTCATTATTTCTGCCCGCGCTGCATGAGCTGGATGTTCACACGGCCCGAGGGCATGGACTGGTTCGTCAACCTTCGCCAGACGATGCTCGACGATCCCAGCTGGTCCGCACCGTTCATTGAAACGTGGACGAGCGAGAAGCTGCCCTGGGCGACCACGCCCGCGGTTCACAGCTTCGAGACGCTGCCGGCTTTCGACGCATATGACGGGCTTACGAAAGAATACGCCGAGCAGGCGAAGGAACCGGCAACATCGTAAACTGGGACGGTCCGGTGCTGATCCGCTCGCTCCTGTTCAATGCCGCCGTCTATTTAAATTTCCTCGTGCAGGCGGTGCTGTTCTCCCCTGTCCTCCTCCTGCCGGAGCGGATGGTGTGGCCGGTCGCCCGCTTCTGGGTCCGCTCCACCCTATGGCTGCACCGCGTCATCGTCGGCATCGACGACGAGATCCGCGGCCGCGAGAACATCCCCGAGGGCGGCCTCATCGTCGCGTCAAAACACCAATCCGCCTGGGAGGCGCTTCGCCTGGTCGAGCTCCTGCCGCGCCCGAGCTTCATCGTGAAACGTGAGCTCCTCTGGGTGCCGCTCTTCGGCTGGTATCTGCAGAGAACCGGGATGATCCCGGTCGATCGCGGCAAGCGTTCGGTCGCCCTGGAGCAATTGACCGTGCGCGCCCGCCGCGCTGTGGCGGAAGGCCGGCAGATCGTCATATTTCCGGAAGGCACGCGCCGCCCCCCCCTTGCGCCGCCGGTCTATCGCTATGGCGTGACGCGGCTCTACCGCGAGCTGAACGCGCCGTGCCTGCCGGTGGCGCTGAATTCCGGCCTCTACTGGCCGCGCCGCGCCTTCGCGCATCGGCGAGGCACGATCCTCCTGTCGTGCCTGCCCGCCATCCCGCCGGGGCGCGATCCGGAAGCCTTCATGGGGGACCTGAAAACGGCGATTGAGGCCGAGACCGCCGAGCTGATGGACGAAGCCTTTGCCGTCCGGCCGGATCTTCGGATCATGCCGGCGGCCGATAGCGGCGGCTGATCCCGCCGGCGCTGCCAGCGCATCTGAACCACTGCGAAACCACGGCGTGTTCGGCAATTCGGGGACAACACCCAAGAATCACATCCGCGGCGCGGCTGCCCTCCGAAGTCGGTCATTGATCGCCTCGCCGAGCCCGTGCCGCGGGATCGGCGCGACGGCGATCCGCTCCGCTCCGCTCCGGTCGAGCTCCGCCATATGCGCGAACAGATTGGCCGCGGCCTCGATCAGGTTCCCAGCCGGGCTGAGGTTCCGCGCCGCCACGGCCCGATCGGCGCCTGACATCTCGGCGCTCCCGAAGGCCAGCAGCGCCTCGCCCGGTTCGAGCGCCGTCGCGTCGAGCCGCAGCGGCAGCAGCGGCGCGTAGTGGCCGGCGAGCATTCCCGGCGCGGCGATCGCCTCCCCGAAAGCGGCCCGCTCCAGTGTCTCGCCCAACGCCGCCTCGATCGTCTCGGCCGCGATCGCGCCGGGACGCAGGAGCTTCGGCCGCTCGCCTGTCAGCGCAACGATGGTCGATTCGAGCCCCACCTCACAAGGGCCGCCATCGAGAAGGAGCGCCACCTCGTCGCCGAGCTGTTCGGCGACATGCTCGGCCCGCGTCGGGCTGAGCCGCCCGGATTTGTTGGCGCTCGGCGCGGCAAGCGCGCCGCCGTAAGCCGCGATCAGCGCCTGGGCGGGGCCGCGCGGCGCCCGGATGGCCACCGACGGCAGCCCGGCCGTGACGAGCGGATGCACCGGCGCGCCCGGCGCAAGCGGAACCACGATCGTCAGCGGCCCCGGCCAGAATGCTTTGGCTAGTGTCTCGGCGCGGCCGTCAAGCTCGCCGTAGCGGCGCGCCATGCCGACGCCCGTCACGTGGCAGATAAGCGGATTGAAGCGCGGCCGCCCCTTGGCGGCGAAGATCCGCGCCACGGCCTCTCCGTTGACCGCGTCGGCGGCCAGGCCGTAGACCGTCTCGGTCGGCAGCGCCACGAGCGCGCCCGCCCGCAAAGCCCCAGCCGCTTCCGCCGTCGCTTCGGCAAGGTTGCCGCCGGTGATGATCACGCGCCGCATCGGTAGGCCCTGTCAGGGGATTGCGGCCCTCCCTTCCCTTTATCATCCCGGAAGCGCCGCGAAGCGGGGCTGTCCGGGATCCATGGACGCCGAAGCGAGACGTTCATGGCTGGGAGGGCAGTGTGCATCTTGTCCGACTCGGCGTTTATAGGTCCCTGTCTTCGCCTTCGGCGAAACCGGGATGACAACGATCAGGCGTTGGCGAACCCCCCCTTCCCATCCAAAGCGTGTCGGCGATCGCGCGAGCCATCGTTTTCAGGTCTCGCACCTCGCCGCTGTTTGCTAGGAAGGAGGCGAGGAGAGGAGAGCCTAATGTATCGCGCCCCGGTTTTCGAGATCGCCTTCACGCTGCGGCATATCGCCGGGCTCGGTCCCGCGCTCGCCGCGGACCGCTTCCCGCGACTGAGCGACGATCTCCTCGACGCGGTGCTGTCCGAGGCGGGGCGATTTGCGTCCGAGCAAGTCGCGGCGCTCAACCGCGTCGGCGATCTGGAGGGCGCCCGCCTTCAGGACGGCGAGGTGGCGACTCCTTCCGGCTGGAACCAGTGCTACGCAAAGTACCGCGCCGCCGGCTGGAGCGGCATCGCCGCTCCCGAAGCTTTCGGCGGTCAGGGCCTGCCGATCGCCGTTTCCGCCGCCGCGCAGGACATGTGGAACGGCGCCTGCATGGCCTTCGCCCTGTGCCCGATGCTCACCATGGGCGCCGTCGACGCCCTTCTGAAGCACGGTTCGGAGGAGCTGCGGCGGAGCTATCTCCCAAAACTCGTCTCGGGCGAATGGACGGCGACGATGAATCTGACGGAGCCGCAGGCGGGCTCCGACGTCGGCGCGCTCACGACCCGCGCCGAACGGCAGGGCGACGGGACCTACCGCGTGTTCGGCCAAAAAATCTACATCACCTATGGCGAGCACGACCTGACCGAGAACATCGTCCACATGGTGCTGGCGCGGCTTCCCGACGCGCCGCCGGGCTCCAGGGGCATATCGCTCTTTCTCGTCCCCAAGTTCCTGATCGGCCCGGACGGCGCCTTGGGCGAGCGCAACGACCTCTTCTGCTCCGGCCTGGAGCGCAAGCTGGGCATCCACGGCTCGCCGACCTGCACCATGATCTATGGCGACGGCCGCTTCGGCGCGGAGCCGGGCGCCATCGGCTGGCTGGTCGGCGAGGAGAATCGCGGCCTCGCCTGCATGTTCACAATGATGAACAATGCCCGCCTCATGGTCGGCATCGAGGGGGTCGGCCTCGCCGAGCGGGCGCTGCAGGGCGCGACAGCCTATGCGTTGGAGCGCCGCCAGGGCCGCGCGCCGGGCTGGAGCGGTGAGGGCATGAGCGCGATCGCCGCCCATCCCGACGTTCGGCGCATGCTGATGACCATGCGCGCGCTCACCGCCGCCGCCCGCGCCATCTGCTACTCTTGCGCCTTCGCCGCCGATATGGCCGCTGATCCTTCCGCACGGCCTGGCGCCATGCCCGAAACCTTGGGAGCGCCGGCCACACCTGGAGATTGGCAGGCGCGCGCCGACCTGCTCACGCCGGTCGCCAAGGCCTTCGCCACCGATATCGGCTTCGAGGTCGCCTCGCTGGGCGTGCAGGTCCATGGCGGCGCCGGCTTCATCGAGGAGACCGGGGCCGCGCAGGTCATGCGAGACGCCCGCATCGCCATGATCTATGAGGGCACCAACGGCATCCAGGCCATCGACCTCGCGACGCGCAAGCTTCCCATGTCCGGCGGCGCGCATGTCCGCGGATACATCGGCGAGCTCAGCGAGATCGCCGAGCGGGCCCGCGCCGAGAACCGCCCGGATTTCGGCCGCATGGGCGCCCGGCTCGAAGCCGCCCTCGACGATCTCAAGGCCGCGACCGAGCACCTCCTGTCCTGCCTGGAAACCGGCAAGGCAACCGAGGCGCTGGCCGGCGCGACGCCCTATCTCCGCCTGTTCGGCCTGGCCGCGGGCGGCGCTTATCTCGCCAAGGGCGCCCTGGCTTCCCT
>JACCSN010000356.1 GCA_013812985.1 Hyphomicrobiales bacterium
GGCGACGTAGTGAAACAGCTTCTCCAACTCGCCGCGGCTTTGCAGGCGATCGCCGCCGAGATGCGCCGCGAGCATTTCCAAAGCCGCTGGCTCCATCACGACGCCAGCATCCGCGGCCGTGGCGCTGATGAATGACGCCAGGCTCGCGCCCTCCAGATGAAACGCGGGAATGGCCGCGGCTCGAGAGCTTGCTTCGAAGGCCTTGCGCAGCGGGCTGGCTGGCGTGAGCTCACCGGCTTCCACCACGAGCCAGGCGCTGTCGGGCGGCCTCTCCAGCAAGGGCGTCAATGCGCCGATCACGTTATGGCGGCCGTCCAGGACGCGTAGGGATACAACCGGCTCGCCGCCAAACAACGAGGCGGAATTGGCCTCCTCAGCTATCAGCCCCGGCGTGGATGCGATCAGATCGGACCCGAAACGTTGAACGGAATCGGCCCCACCACGCTGCAGCGCGACTCGCTCGACGAGGCGAGCCCGCTCCGTGACGGTCCCCGGATCGTTCCCGTAAAGGAGAAACATCCTGATGCTGTCCGGCGGCGATACAAGGTAGCGTTCGGCGTTTTCGTCCTTGACGACCGTCATCGCTTCAATTCGTGGCGAAATAGGCCGCGAGACGAGCCTGGGTCAGCTCCGCGAGCGACTTCGCCAACCTATCTTCCGCGTCCCGACGGGCGCGAATGTTGCTGAAGTTCTGCGATGTCCGCGTGTAGGAATCCGCCGCCGTCACGTTGGCCCCGTAGAGCGATCCGCCGGACCCGCGCTCCTTGAGGAGAAAGGAGATGTCGCCGCTCAGCTGATATGCGTTCGGCGTTCCGCTATCGCGCTCGACCAGGATTTCCTGCTCTCGAATCGTGAAGCGAAAGGCGAGATCATAGCGGGGGGAGGCGCCACCCCCGCCACCCTGCATCGAGAAAATCAGGGCGTTGCGGAAGACCTGTTCCTCGCGGTTGACCGGCGCGTCGACGGCGATCGCGGGAAGGTCGGCCTGCGGTCCGAGGCGGCCCCCCGCCGGGGCGTAAAGCGGTCGGACCTGACAGGCGGCCAGCCCGGCACAGGCCAGCAGCAGGAGCATCGCGTGAGGGACGGTTCTAGGCGACCACATTGACGATCCTGTTCGGCACGACCACCACCTTTCGCGGCAGGCGGCCATCCAGGAAACGCCGCACGGGCTCAAGACGGAGCGCGGCTTCCTCCACCTCAGCGGCCGAGGCTTTGGCGGAGATGGTGAGCTCGGCGCGTTTCTTCCCGTTCACCTGAACGGGAAGAAGGATGGTGTCCACCTGGAGCAAGCTCGCCTCCCATTGCGGCCACGGGCTTTCGGCCGCCAGTCGCTCATGGCCTAGCGCTCTCCAGCATTCCTCGGCAAGATGCGGCATCATCGGCGCGATCATCTTGACGAGAGCCTCGGCGCCCTCGCGAAGCGCCCAGCCGCCATCCGGCGCGTTGCCCACGTCGGCGGCGTCGGTGAGCGTGTTCGTCAGCTCATAAAGATGCGCAACGGCGCGGTTGAAGCGCAGGCGCTCAAGGTCGCGCGTCACCGCCGCGATCGCGCGGTGAACGTGGCGGCGCAGCGCCAGCGCCGGCTCGCCGAAAGCGCCCGGCCGCGGCAGACCGGGTGGCGGCAGATCCGCTGCGAGGCGGGCGATCAGACGCCACACACGCTGCACATAGCGGTGCGCGCCCTCCACGCCGGCTTCCGTCCAGATCACGTCGCGCTCCGGCGGCGAGTCGGAGAGCATGAACCAGCGCGCCGTGTCGGCGCCATAGCTTTGCATGATGTCTGAGGGGTCGACGGTGTTCCGCTTCGACTTCGACATCTTCTCGATGGGTCCGATCGCGACGATCTCTCCGGAGCCGATCGCGGATGCTCGACGCGTTCCGCCCTCGCCCTCCACCGTCACTTCCGCCGGCGACAGCCAGTCGCCGTCCGCCGTGCGATAGGTCTCGTGAACGACCATGCCCTGCGTGAACAGCCCGGCGAAAGGCTCGTCCAGGCCAAGATGGCCGGTCTCCTTCATCGCGCGGGTGAAGAATCTGGAATAGAGCAGATGCAGGATCGCGTGCTCGACGCCCCCGATATACTGGTCAACGGGCAGCCAGTGGTCCGCCGCGCCGCGATCGGTGGGCTCCGGAGCGTGCGGAGACGTGAAGCGGGCGAAATACCAGGATGAATCCACGAAGGTGTCCATCGTGTCCGTCTCCCGGCTGGCGGGGCCGCCACACGACGCGCAGGCGACATGCCGCCATGTCGGATGGCGGTCGAGCGGATTGCCGGGCCGGTCGAATTCGACATCCTCGGGAAGCGTCACGGGCAGTTGCTCGCGCGGGACCGGAACGAGGCCGCAAGCCGGGCAATGTATCACGGGAATCGGGCAGCCCCAGTAGCGCTGGCGCGAGATGCCCCAATCGCGCAAACGGTAGTTGACCTCGCGCACGGCTTGCGGCGCGCCCGCCACCCGCCGCTCCTCCAGGCGGCGCGCCACGGCCTCCTTGGCCTGCTCTACCGTCATATTGTCGAGGAAGCCGGAATTGATGATGCGACCGTCGCCAAGATAGGCTTCGGGGCCGATCTCGAAGGTCGCGGCGTCGGCGCCTTCGGGCAGCACCACTGGCACGACGGGAAGGCCGTATGCGCGGGCGAAATCCAGGTCACGCTGATCGTGCGCCGGGCAGCCGAAAATAGCGCCGGTCCCATAACCCATGAGGATGAAATTGGCGACAAACACCGGCAGAGTCCGATCGGGCAGGAATGGGTGCCGGACGACCAGGCCCGTATCATACCCGCGCTTCTCCGCTGTCTCGATCTCCGCGGCCGAGGTTCCTCCCCGGCGGCATTCATCGATGAATTCGGCCAGCTTCGAATCGGATCTGGCACAAGCTGTCGCCACCGGATGATCCGGCGCCACCGCCATGAAGGAAGCGCCGAACAGAGTATCCGGGCGGGTGGTGAAAATTTCAAGGAAGGGCGCAGTCGCAAGTCTCGTTCCGTAATCGAAACGAATTCGAAGCCCTTCGGAACGGCCGATCCAGTTGGCTTGCATCAGCCGGACCTTCTCCGGCCAGCGGTCGAGCTGGTCCAGCGCCCGCAGCAGTTCCTCACTGAAGCTTGAAATCGTCAGAAACCATTGCGTCAGCTCGCGTTGCTCCACGGTGGCGCCTGACCGCCAGCCTTTTCCGTCGATCACCTGCTCGTTGGCCAGCACCGTCTGGTCCACCG
>JACCSN010000410.1 GCA_013812985.1 Hyphomicrobiales bacterium
GTTCGCTCGACGACCCAACGGCGGGGCAGGACTTCAAAGCCTTTGTGGTCGTCTGAGCGGCGGATGATCTCGAGGACGAAGTCGAGAAAGGCGACCTTGTCCATCAGCTTGAGCCGGTCATAGGCACCGTCGGCGAACAGGTGCTTGACCCACGGCCAGCGCTTGCGGATGCCCTCCAGGATCGCTTGGGCGCCGGCGCTGTCGGAGATGTCGGCGGGGGTCAGGTTGACCATCAGGAGCCGCCCGTCGGTGTCGACGGCGATGTGGCGCTTGCGGCCGACGGTCTTCTTGCCGGCGTCGTAACCCCTTGCCGCGCCAGGAGCCGGGGCTTTGACCGATTGGCTGTCGATCACCGCAGCCGAGGGGCTGGCCTCGCGCCCGGCCCGCTCGCGGTCGACCATCAGCGCCAGATCGTGGATGGTCTGGAACAGAAACCGCCGCGCCAGCTCCCGAAACCAGCTGTAGACCGTCTGCCAAGGCCCGAAATGAACCGGCAGCATCCGCCAGCCGCAGCCGGAGCGGACCAGGTAGCGCACCGCGTCGATCACCTCCCGAAACTCGACCTCGCGCGGCCGGCCGCGGCGTCCGGGCTTCGGCATCAAAGGTGCGATCTGCTCCCACTCCTCGTCCGTCAGGTCAGACGGGTAGCGCTTCGTCTTTTTGGCGATCTTGGCCATCCGGCCACGGCTCTGCTCTGTCCACATCCAGAGCTTGAATCACATCAAAGCACCAGCAGGAATCCCCGCACACCGAATTTCCAAACGGGCTCTTAGTTAGATCGCAGTCGGCCCAACAGAAGTGCGTCTATTCAATGAGTTCATCGGGCATTGTCACGGGAACGGTTGGCGCCGTGCTGCCGAGCCCGGTAGGGAGGGGGATGGCTTTCGTTTCCTACTCCCGTCACCAGTTCCCGCGCGTGGTGATCCAGCAGGCGGTCTGGCTCTATCTGCGCTTCACGCTCAGCTACCGTGATGTGGAGGAACTCCTGGCGGAGCGCGGCCTGGACATCTCCTACGAAACGATCCGACGCTGGGTTCTGAAGTTCGGCGTCCTGTTCGCACGACGGCTGCGGGAGCGGCGGCCGCGGCCAAACTCGCAGTGGCACCTGGACGAGATGGTGGCCGTGATCGGCGGCAGGCGCATGTACCTCTGGCGCGCCGTCGATGACGAAGGCGAGGTGCTCGACATCCTGGTCCAGAGAAGGCGCGACAAAGCCGCGGCGGTGAAGCTCATACGCAAGCTGCTCAAGAAGCACGGCTTTGCACCGAGCGTGCTCGTGACCGACAGGCTGCGGTCCTACAGTGCGGCCAGGGTGGAGATGGGGTTATGTGCTCGGCATGAGCAGGGCCTGCGCAGGAACAATCGGGCGGAGAACTCGCACCAGCCGGTACGACGAAGAGAGCGGAAGCTGCAGCGGTTCAAGTCGCCCGGATCAGCGCAGCGGTTCCTCTCTGCTCATTCTGCCGTCTACAACACCTTCAACATCCAGCGTCACCTGATCTCCCGCCGCACGCTGCGCGTCTTCAGAGCTGACGCGATGAAGCAGTGGCGCGCGGCAGTCGCCGCATAGGGCAGGGCGTGAGTGGGCTCTCCTGCTGGGCTGCGTCGATTCCCGTGACAATGCCGTCGGCCTCGGTCACCTGCACCTTGCGCCCAAGTGCGGCGGCGTGATCAGCATTCAAGCGGTTACCGAGCCTGGCGCCCTGAGCCTTGCGTGAGGCGAGGGCGGCACGGGTGCGCTCGCCGATGAGCCTGCGCTCCTTCTCGGCGAGAGCCGCGTAGAGGTGCAGCATGAACGGGTCGGCATCGGCTCCGAGTTCGGCGACGATGAACGGCACGCGCTGCGCCATCAGGCCGGCGATGAAGGCGACGTCGCGCGAGAGCCGGTCGAGCTTGGCGACGAGAACAGGGCACTTGGCGGCACGTGCTTCGGCGAGCGCCTGGGCGAGGCGAGGGCGCCTGTCGATCGCATCGGACCCCTTGCCCGTTTCCACCTCCACATGCTCGGCCAGCAGCGTCATGCCTTCGAAGCGGATCGGTCGAGGACGACGCAGCGGGGAACGCCCCGCTGGTGGCGAGCAGCAAAGCCTGAACGACGATCGCGTAGGCCGCGACGATCGCGATCGTCGTTGTTCGCCAATCACGCGTCAGCAGCACCGATATCACTCCGGCGGACGTTGACGT
>JACCSN010000423.1 GCA_013812985.1 Hyphomicrobiales bacterium
GAGATGGAAGTCGCGCCCGATCGTGGCGAGCCGCTCGGCGATGACGCGCCGCGACAAGCGGCCGTCCGGACCGGCGCGGCCGACGAGAAGGTTTTCCACGACCGTATGGCGCGGCACGAGCTGGAAATGCTGCTGCACCATTCCGATGCCGAAATTCAAGGCGTCGGCGGAATTGCGGATCTGGACCGCCCGGCCTTCGATTTCGATCGCTCCGGCGTCAGCCGCATAGGCGCCGAACAGCACGTTCATCAGGGTGGTTTTGCCGGCGCCGTTTTCGCCCAACAGTCCGAGGATATCGCCGGGCCGGAGCGTGAGATCCACGCCGGCGCAGGCCTCGAGCGCGCCGAAACGCTTGGTGATGCCGCGCATGGCGACGAGGGGAGGAGGGGGACGCTCGCTGTATCCGGACATTAGCTCAATGCGTGACGGCGTGGGGCCGCGCCAACGTGTCCACACACAGTGTCGTCATTGCAGGGCTTGACCCTGCAATCCATTCCGTGACCGCAACCGCAACGGAATGGATGCCATGGACGAGCCATGGCATGACGACAATCATCAAGCGCTGCGCGGCATCGCGGCTCAACGCTACTCCGAGACCGGCGTGCTCTCGTTGACCGGCACGCGGAATGCGCCGGAGAGGATCGCCTCCTCTTTCTCCTTCACGAGCTGCATCACGTCGGGCGGCAGCTTCTCCTCGAACGCGCCGAAGGGGGCGAGCTTGGCGCCGCCCGCGGCCATCAACGAGTAGCTGCCGAAATCCGTCGCCGTGTACACGTCGGCCTGGACCTGCTTCACCGCCGCCTCAACGGTCGGCCACATGTCCCAGACCGGACCGGTGATTACCGTATCGGGAGCGAGCGCCGACTGGTCGGACATGTTGGAAATCGCTAGAACGCCCTTCTCCGTCGCCGCCTCGATGACGCCGAAGCGCTCGGCATAGATCACGTCCACCCCGGCTGCGATCTGCGCCAGCGCCGCCTCCTTGGCCTTGGGCGGGTCGAAGAACGAGCCGATGAAGGTGACCTTGCATTTGGCGGACGCATTGGCCTCCTTCGCGCCGGCGCAGAAGGCGTTGGTGAGCCGCGCCACTTCCGGAATGTCCATGGCGGCGACCGTGCCGATCGTGTTCGACTTGGTCATCTTGCCGGCGACGAGGCCGGACAGGTAGGCCGGCTCGTGGATCCAGTTGTCGAACACCGAGAAATTCGGCTCGGCCGGGCCCTGGCCGGAGCCGAACACGAAGGCCGTGTCGGGGAATTCCTTAGCGACGCGGCGCGCCACGTCCTCGGCGGCGAAGGCGTCGCCCATGATCAGGGGATAGCCGTCGCGGGCGAATTCCCTGAGCACCCGCTGGTAATCGGCGGAGGCGACGTGCTCCGCCCATTTGTATTCGATCCCGAGCTCCTGTTCCGCCTTCTGCAGCGCCACGTGGATCTGGTTGACCCAGGGCTCCTCGATGGGGGTGGAGAAGATGGCGGCGACCCGCATCTTGTCCTGGGCGGAGGCAGGACCGCCCGGAGAGCCGGCGGCGACCATCCCGCCGAGCATGAAACCCAGCGCCGCACGCCGACCAAGCCGCCACCCGGCGCGCCGTTCGACTGTCTCACGATTCCCAAGTGACATGATCCCTCCAAACTGTGCGACCAGGGCAGGCGATGACGCCCGTGAAGACCCAAGGCTCCGGGCACCTTAGGGACTCGCGCCCAGCCCTGTCTACAGATGCGAGCCGCAGCTCCCCAGGGCGGAATCGGCGCATTGTATGCTAGGCGAGGAGAGAACGGTCCGGTCCGGGAGCGAAACCCAACGTCGTTGCGGAAATCGGGCCGGCGAACGAATTTTGTCCGAGAGCGTCGCAAGGGCTTTTCAGCGGGACCAGTAAAGGACTATATTCCCAGAACTCCCAAGGGGGGCTCGGCTCATGTGGAACCATTCCTCGGTCTGGGGCGCCATCGATGCGCTGGCCGCTCGGCACGGGCTCAGCGTGTCGGGGCTCGCCAAGAAAGCCGGCCTGGATGCGACCGCGTTCAATCCGTCCAAGCGGCACGGCGGCGACGGTCGGCCGCGCTGGCCGTCGACGGAATCGATCGCCAAGATCCTGACGGCGACGGGCGAGCCGCTGCGGAGCTTCGTCGATCTCTCGGCCCGGCGGAAACGACCGCCGCACTGGGATGCGATCGGGCGAGGCGGGATCCCCGGGGCTTTCAGGCCGGTGCCGCTCCTTGGCCTGGCGCAGGCCGGGGCCGGCGGCTTCTTCGACGATGGCGGCTTTCCGGCCGGCCAGGGCTGGGACGAGGTGGCCGTTCCCGGCGTCAAGGACGAGGAGGCTTACGCGCTGGAGGTCGCCGGCG